>JAITJX010000056.1 GCA_031278765.1 Tannerella sp.
CGCCCGCTGACCGTTTTTTTTTATTGTTTCCGATTCCTTTAACCGTTCGTTCAGCGCTTTTTGCTTTAATTTGTATTTATCGCGACTTTCTTGCAGGTCGCGATTCTTTTGACGTTCCCGATGTAATGCTTGCCTGCATAACGATAACGCTTTTTCCAGTTTTTCTTCCCTTTTTGTTTTCATAAGTTATTTTATATAAATATTTTGATTTTGCAAAGACAGGTATTTTTTTCAAAACGTTTTTTATGGGTTTGAACACCCTACCCGCAGGGACGATTTAGTATTGTTGTGTTGCCAATCGTTTGTAGCCGTTGAAGCGCCATTTGGCATTTTCTTCGGTTACTTTAAATAATTCTGTCGCTTCGGCGGGGAATTGCTTCGAGAGGGAGGCAAAACGCACTTCGCCTTTAAGAAAGTCCTGGAATTTTGTCCAGTCCGGCTCTTTCGAGTCAAGCTGGAAGGGATTCTTACCTTCGGCTTCCAGACGCGGGTCGTAACGCCACAGGTGCCAGTAACCACATTCTACAGCGGCTTTTTGTTCGGCTTGGGCATGTCCCATTCCGAGTTTCAAACCGTGAGCAATGCAAGGGGAGTAGGCGATGATGATGGACGGGCCATCGTAGGCTTCTGCTTCGCGAATGGCTTTTAATGTCTGCGCCTGATTGGCGCCCATGGCGATTTGTGCTGCATAGACGTATCCATAGGTAGTGGCAATCATACCCAGATCTTTTTTGCGTATCCGTTTACCGGCGGCGGCAAATTTGGCGACGGCGCCCATCGGAGTGGATTTTGACGACTGTCCGCCGGTATTGGAATACACCTCGGTATCTACCACCAGTATATTGACGTTCTGACCGGAAGCAATTACATGGTCTAATCCTCCGAAACCTATATCGTATCCCCAGCCGTCGCCACCGATGATCCATTGCGAACGTTTCATAAAGTAGCGTTTCAGTTCGAGAAGTTCCTGACAAAGCGTGCAGGCAGGACAGGGGCAAATGGTTGCGCCGGCTGCTTTCAGCGTTTTGATCTGTTCAAGTTGTTCGGCGTGCAAGGGAGCTGCTTTTTCAAAATGTTCAATCACTTCGTCGACCGTAGCGATGCCCCATTCAAGAGCGTCAATGTAGTCGTCGACGGCTTTTCTTCCTGCCACGCCGCCATCGTTCATATTGTCGAGCCATGCTTGTGCGGCGTCTTTGACACGCTGTTGCGTCCATTCGATTGCTATCAGCGCTTTGGTTTTTTCGACTGCTCGGTCGCGCATTTTTTTTGCTCCGATGTTCATTCCCATACCATATTCCGCATTGTCTTCAAACAAAGAGTTCGCCCATGCAGGACCGCGCCCTTTTTCGTTGGTAGTGTAAGGAGTGGACGGGGCCGAACCGGAGTAGATGGATGTACAACCCGTTGCATTGGCAATTACCTGACGGTCGCCGAAGAGTTGTGAAATCAGTTTGACATAAGGCGTTTCTCCGCAACCGGAACAAGCGCCGGAAAATTCAAATAATGGCGTTGCCAGTTGCGAATTTTTTACGTTGGCGGAAATATCGACCAAATGCTGTTTTGATTTTACGTTTTTCACCGAGAAATCCCAATTTTTCTGATTGTCCAATTCTTCGGCAATCGGAGACATTTTCAGCGCCTTACCGTTTTTATTTCCCGGACAGACGTCTGCACAGTTGTCGCAGCCCAGGCAATCGAGCACGTTCACCTGTACGCGGAAGCGCAAACCTTCGAATGTTCTGGCAGGAATAGCGGGAAGCGTTTTATAATCTGCCGGCGCATTTTTCATTTCTTCGGCATCCGACAGGAAGGGCCGGATAGCAGCGTGAGGACAAACATAGGCGCACTGGTTGCACTGAATGCAGTTTTCGGACGTCCAGGCAGGTACGTGTGAAGCAACGCCGCGTTTTTCGTAAGCGGCAGTCCCCTGATTCCAGGTGCCGTCTTCGCGACCAGCGAAAGTAGATACGGGCAAGTCGTCACCGGTCTGCGCATTGATTGGGAAAACGGTTTTTTTCACAAATTCAGGCGCTTCGGTAACGCCCGGAGATATAAATCCTCCGGTCGAGATGTTTTCCCATTCAGCCGGGACTTCTACCTTCACATAATCGGCGCCACGGTCAACCGCCGCATTGTTTTTATTAACAATATCATCGCCTTTTTTGCCATACGATTTTTTAATCATGTACTTCATCTGTTCCACGGCGAGTTCGTAGGGAACAACGCCGGTAATCTTAAAGAAAGCCGATTGGAGAATGGTGTTTGTCCGGTTGCCCAAACCAATTTCTTCAGCAATTCCCGTTGCATTGATAATGTAGAAATTGATATTGTTTTTTGCCAGGTATTTTTTCACATTATCCGGTAAATTTTGCTTTACCTGTTCTTCGTTCCAAACGGTGTTGAGAAGAAAAGTGCCATTTTTCTTCAAGCCTTTGGTCACATCATACAGGCGAAGGTACGCCTGAACGTGGCAAGCCACAAAGTCGGGCGTATTAACCAGATACGTGGAACGAATAGGTTTGTCTCCAAAACGAAGGTGCGAAGCTGTAAATCCACCCGATTTCTTGGAATCGTAGGCGAAATAGGCCTGGCAATACTTGTCGGTATTGTCGCCGATGATTTTGATGGAATTTTTGTTTGCTCCAACGGTTCCGTCGGCGCCCAATCCGTAGAATTTGGCTTCGTAAGGTCCACCCTCGAATGCGAGTTCTTCTTTCTGAGGAAGCGAAGTGAAAGTTACATCGTCTACGATACCGATGGTAAATCCGTTTTTTGGTTCGGGCAACGAAAGATTTTCATAAACAGAAAGAATCTGCGCCGGCGTAGTGTCTTTAGAGGACAGTCCGTAGCGTCCTCCGACGATGATGGGACGTTCTTTTCCTGTGTAGAACGAATCTTTGACATCCAAATAGAGCGGTTCGCCGCTAGCGCCGGGTTCTTTGGTACGGTCTAAGACGGCGATGCGTTTCGCAGTTTTCGGAACTGCCGCCAGAAAATGTTTCGCCGAGAACGGACGGTACAAATGAACGGATACCAATCCTACTTTTTCGCCTTTGGAGATCAAATAGTCGATAGTTTCCTTGATTGCTTCCGTCACTGATCCGATGGCGATGATGACGCGGTCAGCGTCTTCTGCGCCGTAATAGTCGAACAAGCCGTATTTGCGTCCAATCAAAGCCGAAATCCGGCAAACATAGTCTTCTACAATCGCGATTACCCTGTTGTAGTAAACATTGGAGGCTTCGCGGGCTTGGAAATAGATGTCCGGGTTTTGAGCCGTTCCGCGGGCTACGGGGGCTTCGGGACTCAAAGCGCGTTGACGGAAAGCGGCTAAAGACTTTCGATCTATCAGCGGAGCAAGGTCTTCATTTTCCAGCGCTTCGATTTTCTGTATTTCGTGGGAAGTACGGAAACCGTCGAAAAAATGTACAAATGGAACGCGGGATTTAATCGCCGATAAATGGGCAACTGCCGCCAAATCCATGACTTCCTGTACCGAACCTGTAGCAAACAGGGCGCATCCGGTCTGACGGACTGCCATCACGTCCTGATGGTCGCCGAAGATGGAAAGCGCGTGGGAAGCAATTGCTCGCGCCGAAACATGGTAAACGCCCGGCAGCAATTCTCCGGCTACTTTATACATGTTGGGAATCATCAACAAGAGACCTTGCGATGCGGTGAAGGTGGTAGAAAGCGTTCCGGCTTGCAGAGCGCCATGCATGGCGCCGGCTGCGCCGGCTTCCGATTGCATTTCGTCCACGCGAACAGTTTCTCCGAAAATGTTTTTTCTTCCGACTGCCGCCCATTCGTCTACGTATTCAGCCATTGTCGAGGAAGGGGTGATAGGATATATCGAAGCGGTTTCACTGAACATATAGGCGATGTGTGCAGCGGCTTGATTGCCATCACAGGTTAAAAATTTTTTTTGTTTTGCCATAATTTTCTATTTTTTTTATGAATTAATGAAATTTATTATTCTTCAAGTCTATAAGAAGTCTATTTGAAATTGTTTTAGCTTTTGGGAATACGTCAGGAAATCCTTAATACAAAAATCCAAACAGCCAAAGCGGTATTACATTTTCACCGACGGTCTCCTGTTCATTTACAGCGTAATACACATTGGCGTCATTTTTATACGGGTTATTTTCCATTACGCAAAAATGTAAATTGCCGTTAATCAGAAAATCTGCTTTTTTCTTACTTTTATATGCCTGCAAGTCTTTTTGTATCTGATTGTAAAAAAATGTTTTATACTCGGTTAGCCGGTTTAACGGTTTCAAATTTATAACATATTGAAGATTTGTATTATAGACATAAACCAGCGCCGGCTTCTTCGGAAAATCCATGCCTTTATCATACAACATATTAACCAATCTCGCGTCTTTCAAATATTTAATGTAATTCATAACCGTTGCGCGCGAGATTTCAAGTTCTTTGCTTAATTGACTGACATTCGGCGTACATGGCGCTTCAAGCGACAGAAGATACAGCAATTTCCTTATCTTTGGCAAATATCGCTGTTCTATTTGCCTGATGTTCAATACATCTACTTCGAGTGTCATATTGATGGTCTTCAACAGGTTCTCCGAATAATTTCGTTTTTCTAGATAAAACGGATAAAAACCGTGATGAAGATAGTCTTTGAAGTCTATCATCAGCTTTTTACCAAGTTTTTTCGTTATTTCTTTTGCTATATTTTTGTGATTATCAATCATTTCATTTAAACCATATATTCTAAAATCCTTATTATCAGTCAGGTTCAAATACTCACGAAACGAAAATCCCCGCAAATAGTACACCGACACCTTTCCCGCAAGGTCGGGATTTTCTTCTTTCAATCTCATAACTGCCGAACCTGTGAAAACGATCTTTAAACCAGGAAGTTTATCATAACATTTACGTAATTCCTTTGACCATTCGGGATATTTGAAAACCTGATCAATCAGCAATGTCTCGCCGCCTTGCGAGTGAAATTCTTCAGCGAAATCAAAGAGGGTCCGTTCTGTAAAAAAGAAATGATTTAGATTGACATACAGGCATTTATTGTTTCCCGTCCCGTATAATTCTTTTGCATAGGAAAGCAAAAACGTGGTTTTGCCGATGCCACGCGAACCTTTGATGCCGATCAAACGTTCGTTCCAATTAATTTCATCCATCAAAACACGCCTCACAATGGGAGTATCCAGATGGGTCAGCAAATAATTGTGCGTTCTGTAAAATGGTTCCACATCTTATATTATATTTCTTACTTTTTGCGGCAAAAATACAAAATACAAGTGAAATTGCAAAGTCAAGTTTGCAATTTTTATGTTTTTTTGCATATCATTCTTAATAAATTTCAATATTTGAAATTATCGGACACGCTTTTGAATCTGTGATATTCAGTCTGATTTTTGATGTTTCAAGCGCTTTGAGAGGCAAAATTCTTTTATGGCCGATTGTTGTCCCTGCAACAATTTTTTCCCATGCATCATCTTTCCAAACTTCCACATCGAACGCTTTTACTCTTTGTCCCAACTTTATATATTCCTGAATTACAATATATTTAACCATTTGTAAAGTTTGAAATTCTATTATAATGCTGCCTTTTTTGACGTCATCATCCGTTGTCCAAAACGTTTCTTTGTTGCCGTCCGTAACATTTGATGCCGCATAAAGTTTGGATTTCCCGCGATAAGTATCTGCCGTCGCTTTCATTCCTGCTGCATGATTGTTTGAAAAAGTTTTGTCAATCAACGCCCTCCATTCTTTTAACACCTTTACGTCATTTTCGTGAATCAACCCGCGTTTATCGGGTGGAAGATTGAGTAACAAATTAGCTCCCCGACCAACCGATTCAAGATAAATTTTGAAAAGATTTTCGGCCGAACGTACCATTGAGTCTTGCTTTGCGTGATAAAACCATCCCGGACGAATGGAAACATCCACTTCCGCCGGCACCCATGAATTACCGTCTTCCGCTCCTTCGTTTAATAATTTCTCTATATTTGGCTTTCCTGCATATAGCGTATCTTTGTTTATTGTATTCCAGTTCGTTTCGCCTGCAATGCCGCGTTCATTTCCACACCAGCGAATATCGGGACCTGCATCACTGAAAAGTATTGCTTCGGGATTTAATTCTCTGACCATCTTAATGGTATTTTCCCAATCGTAGTATATCTTTCCATCTATTTTTCTCATTTCCCGTGCGCCGCCGTAATAACCGTCTCCACCGTTTGCTCCGTCAAACCAAATTTCAAAAAACGGCCCATAAGCAGTAATCAGTTCTTTGAGTTGATTGCGATAATAATCAATATATTCCGGCTTTCCGTAACCGGCAAAGTTTCTATCCCAAGGCGAAAGATAAATACCGAACAAAAGGCCTTGTTTTCTACATGCTTCGGAAACCTCTTTTACCAAATCGCCCTCGCCTTCTTTATAAGGACTTTTTGAAATGTCGTGTTCAGTGAATTTGCTTGGCCACAGGCAAAAACCGTCATGATGTTTGGCTGTCAGGATTATAGCTTTTAATCCTGCCTCTTTAATCGTCGCAACCCATTGTTCCACATTGATCTCCACAGGATTGAAGATGAACGGGTCTTCATCTCCGTAGCCCCATTCCTTATCGGTAAACGTATTCGTGGTAAAATGTATAAAAGCATAAATTTCAAGATCTTGCCAGGCCAATTGACAGTCGTTTGGGACAGGAACGATTGCTTGAGGAGGAGCAATTTGTTTTTGACAGGCAATTGCGGTTATCGCCAATAACAAGATTTTTGACAGGGATTTAACGGTCTTCATATTAAAGATTTTTGACATAAAAATAAAAATTGTAAATTTTACTAAAGTTTTAATGTGCAAATATAGTTATTTTGTTTATATTTGCGGCAAAAACCAAAAGAAAAAATCTTTTATGAAAAAAAAATTATTAAGCATTGGCATATTAACGCTTTTACTTGCATGTCAGAAAAAAAATGTGGAATGGATCACAACAACTCCCGATGTTTCATGGGAAACACAGGACGTTAAAAAAATTGAAATCCCCTCAAAGGGGAAACCTGATGCGATTGTTGAGATAAATCGTCCTCAACAAACAATTGATGGCTTTGGCGCCTGTTTCAATGAATTGGGGTGGACATCGCTGGGTTTGTTGAGCGAAGCCGACCGTGATTCGATCATGAAAGAATTGTTTGAAAAAGATGCAGGCGCAAATTTTACAGTGTGCCGCATGCCTGTCGGAGCAAATGATTTTTCGAGAGACTGGTATTCATACAACGAGACGGACGGCGATTTTGAAATGAAGAATTTCAGTATTGCAAACGACAGGGAAACATTAATACCTTTTATTAAGGCTGCACAAAAATACAATCCGGATTTGAAGGTCTGGGCGTCGCCCTGGAGTCCGCCGATATGGATGAAAGACAACAAACACTATGCCTGCATGCCGTTGGGCAATTACTTCGACCAGCGTTTCAAGACCGACATCCGTCCCGACCAGTACCGTGCCGAAGGCATGAATATGTTTATTCAGGACAGCGCTTATTTTAAGGCATATTCACTGTATTTCAGCAAATTTATAAAAGCATACCGTTCTGAAGGAATCAATATTTTTATGGTGATGCCGCAAAACGAATTTAATTCATGCCAGCCGTTCCCAAGCTGTACATGGAAAGTTTCCGGGTTAGCTACATTTGTAGGGAAATATCTTGGTCCAGAGATGAAAGATTTGGGTGTGGAAGTGATGTTCGGAACTATGGAACGGCCAAATCCTGCAATGGTAGATACATTGCTTACGGATTCCTTAAGCGGAAAATATATTTCGGGTGTCGGTTTTCAGTGGGCAGGTAAAAAGGCGCTTCCGGATATTCACAAACGTTATCCTGATTTGAAAATTTTTCAAACCGAGCAGGAGTGCGGTAACGGGGAAAATGACTGGAAAGGTTGCGTTTATTCATGGAACTTGATGAAACACTATTTGAATAACGGTACGAATGTGTATGATTACTGGAACATTTCGCTCGAAGAAGGCGGCATGAGCCGTTGGGGATGGAGGCAAAATTCGCTTGTTACCGTAAACAAAAATGCAAAAACGTTTCAATTTACATACGAATACTATTTACTGAAGCACATCAGTCATTACGTAAAGCCCGGAGCAAAACTTATAGCCATTTCGGGAGAGTTTACCAACATGCTGGCTTTTCGGAATACTGACGGCCGGTATGTTTTAGTCATTCATAACGCAGAAGATTCCGAAGCGAAAAAGGTCATAGCGCTTGGAGACATTACGCTTTCGGTAACACTCAAACCACAATCGTTCAATACAATTACATGGTAAGACATGGTAAGGTGCATATCTCATGACTGAAGCGCATCATAATAAATATATTCGGAACGGTATAAACAAGCACTGTTTCAGAATCTGTTTGACTGCTTCTAACTTTCTCTGAAGCAGTAAAATAGATCTTGATTAAACTTCGGACATGTTTCTGCGTCAAATAAAGCAAAGAGATATTTTTAACTCTGTTATTAACAATTATAAAAATTATGACAATGAAAAGATTTATATTAATTTCAGGTTTAGGGTTGATGATTGGAATGTTCAATATCAACAAAAGTGAAGCACAGATACACGTAAGTATAAATATAGATATTCAACCAGCATGGGGACCTTCTGGATATAATTATGCCGAATATTATTACATTCCGGAATTGAATATTTATTATGACGTAATACATCGGCTGTTTTATTACCCGGACGGAGGACGCTGGATTTCCTCAATGTTTTTGCCTGTGGCATATAGTTACTATGATTTTTATTCGCTTTATAAAGTGGTAATTAATAATGTATTTTCTCCATGGAGATATAACAGAAATCATAGACATCTGTATCATAGATACTGTTATAATTATGCTCAAGTACCTATTTATTATATGAGAGATGCGTTCTATCTCCGTGCAAGAAATAACTTTCACGGCTGGGTTGAACCCCGTTATATGCCTCATAACGAGGGACGTCCGCGAAGTCGCGATTACGCCATGAATACACGAAACGGACGTATCAGCAAGGAGTTACGTTCTTCAAGTGCAAACGAAGCGTTGAACAACAACAGAAGTTCAAGCCGCATCAATCATGAAGCAAGAAGTAGAAGTGAAACTACAAGCAGAACATCAAACAGTAGTCGTGAACGTTCAAGCGCAAATGTTGAAAGTACTGTTTCCCGCAAAAATGAAGTGACAATTCAAAGTAACAATTCAAGAAGCACGGCAACGTCTAAATCTCAAATCAGCAGTTCGGGAACCCGTAACAACAACAATGCATCATCTACTCGTACGTCAAAAAGTTCAGAGCCGTCGGCAAACAGCTCTCGCAGCAGCAGTTCAAAATCTTCATCATCAAGCGTTTCGACGCGCAGCAGTGAACGCAGTTCTTCCGGCTCATCAATTACAGGCAGTTCGAGTAACAGCAATAGCAGAAGTTCAAATTCGAGCGATACTCAAAGCGAAAATTCAAGTCGCTCGGAAAGAAATAAAAGATAACGCAGAAATATAAAAAATGTTAATAAGCGTAAGGAAATAAGAACTTTACGCTTATTATTTTGTCATAATCAAAAAATACAGTAATTTTGTACTCAAGTTTTATATAATATATGAAAGGAAAAAAATATGAAGAAATTATACATTTTAATAATCGCATGTATTGTTGCTTTTGCATCAAATTTTAATATAAATTCCCAAAATACAGAGTTTTATGAAAACAACACTTGGTATCTGAACAAACAGTTAGCGAAAGATAGCGCCATATCACAGAAGAAACAAATATTTATATGTTACGGTCGTGAGACTTGCGGATATACAACAAATGTCAGGAGATTGCTAGGAAGGGGAGAACTGAAGAATCTTGTTGATGCCGCTTATGTTTTATGGTATGTTGATGCAGATCGATATTCATTATTCGGAAAAGAAATCAATGAATATTTTTTCGAAGCATTAAAAGACAGCATGGATAGATCAATATTTTTACCTGTGCTTTGTATAGTGAGGCAATATGATAACAGTTCCTATGGCGCAAGTACCGGACCGAAAAGTGAAAGCGAATTAATGGATCTACTCAACAACAGTGAGGTTGCGAATGAAAAAATAACCGATCATTTTAAGGCTGACACAAAAGTGTATATTTCGGATAACAGACTTGTTGTGAGCAATGGCACTGAAAACGAAACAATAAGTATTTATTCCATAGTAGGTTCTCTTGTTGATAAATTTAAAAAGACCGAGCCGCACGTCATGAGAGATGCGTCGCATTATCCTTTCGGAATATTCATTGTTTCAGGCAGTTCAGGATGGGCAAGAAAAGTTGTTAACAAAAAGTAAGTTTTTCAAAGCTTGTCTCATTATCTTTCCCGTTTCTGTTGTCGGAATTTTATCTGTTACAATGATTTTGCGTGGTTTACAGTACTTTGGTAAATGGCTGAAAATAGATGGATTTATTTGATTTTCGGTAACTAAAACAACGATTTCTCCCAGTTTTTCATCAGGTAATGAAGTGATAGCAAAAGGAAAGTCAATCAATGGTCGAAGAAGGTTTTCTACGACTTCCGGTTGAATTTTTATTCCGCCCGAATTGATAATATTGTCTTTCCGTCCTGTTATACTGAAACTGCCATCAGGAAAAATTTCTGCCATATCATTGGTATATATGATATTGTCCGAAACAAGAGGCGCTTCTATAACCAAAGTACTGTCTTCTTTTAAAGAAATTTTAACAGAATTAAATGGTACGTAATTGGATGATTTTTTCATTCCGTTGATGCACCTGAGTGCTATATGTGACAGCGTTTCTGTCATCCCGTAAGAAGAATAAATGTTATTTGTCAAAGGTTGAAGTTTTTTTTCAAGGATGGCATCAACCGTTCCTCCTCCGATAATAATATTCTTTATTTTTTCTAATTTTATTGCATTATTTATCAAGGAATTATAAATTTGAAGCGGAATCATTGCGGCAAAGGCGAAATCGGTTTCTGTTGTTTTGGTAAGCGGATTGCCTTCTGGCTCAACCAAATGTAAATCAAGCTGGGCGGTTATTGCTCTAATTACGACCATTTTCCCTGCAATATATTCGAGTGGCAAACATAGCAGCGCTTTGTCGTGGGCCTTTAATTCTAAAAAATTGCAAGTCAGTTCGGCGCTGTTAATCATCTTTTGTTTGGATACCCGCATGACTTTGGGTTCTCCGGTCGAACCGGAAGTTTTTACTTCAACAGTATCAGTGTCTGAAAACCAATCTTTCAGAAATTCAAATAAATGGAGATGAAACACGGATTTTTGCATAAAAACGGGTAAAGATTCCTTTTTGAACTCTTCGCATGAAAATTCTTTTCCTTCAATTATAATATATTTTTTCGTATTTGGAAACATAAGACTTCTTCTCCTCTAATTTCTGTACCACAATAGCCCTTTGTCCACAACAAGAGGAAGCGGGTGATTGTTTTCATATAAATTTCCTGTTCCAAGTCCTTGGTACAGAGGATTTTCAAACCGTGCACACCATTGCGCAATGCTATTCAGTCCGATATTTGATTCGAGCGCCGAGGTAATCCACCACCCGACATTATGTTCTTTTGCAATTTTAATCCATTCGCTGCTTCCCGAAATTCCTCCATGCAGCGAAGGCTTTATTACAATATATTGAGGACTAATATTTTCAATAAGTTTCTTTTTATTGGAAAATGAATTTATTCCCGTCAACTCTTCATCAAGAGCAATCGGAATCGGCGTATTTGCACAGAGTTCGAATAAGGTTTCCCATTGTCCTACTTTGACGGGCTGTTCGATGGAATGAATTTGAAAATCCGAAAGTCTCTTCAATTTTTCGAGCGCTTCGAGAGGAGAGAATGCGCCATTAGCATCCAAACGAATAATTATTTCATTTTCAGAATATTTACAGCGAATATATTTAAGAAGTTTCAATTCTTCATCAAAATCTATTCCTCCGATTTTCAGTTTGAGGCACGTAAAACCTTTATTTAGTTTATTATCAATCTGTTTTATCATAAAATCATAGTCGCCCATCCAGATTAGACCGTTGATATGAATACCTTTTTCCGAACGCGAAAACGGAGTATCGAAAAAATTATAACCTTTTGATTTATAATGTAATATAGCAGTTTCTAAACCGAATAGAATTGAAGGAAAATTTCTATTTTTCTCAAAATCAATCGTTCCTGTCTGTTCAAATTCACGGCAATAACAGGTTAAGACAGCCTCATATTCAGCGCTGTAATCACAACTTAAATCCGGTAGAGGCGCACATTCGCCGATACCGAACCTGTCCGATCCTTTTTCTTCGAAAATCCTGATGTACCAGATTTTGTGCTCATGATAAACACTCTTTGAAGTACGTACCTGTTGTTTGAAAATCAACGTATATGGTATTATCTGAGTTTTCAGGTTCATAAGTTATGGAAATTCAGGAAATTTTTTAAAATTGGGTTTCCGTTTTTCAAGAAAAGCATTTTTTCCTTCGTGTGCTTCTTCGGTAAGGTAGTAAAGCAGGGTCGCATTGCCGGCAAACTCCTGAATGCCGGCTTGTCCGTCAAGTTCAGCGTTAAGACCCGTTTTTATCATTCGTAACGCCATCGGGCTATGTTGCATTATTTCTTTCGACCATGCAACAGTTTCATTTTCAAGTTGTTCAAACGGAACAACTGCATTTACAAGTCCCATTTCAAGCGCTTCTTTCGCAGAATATTGACGGCAAAGAAACCAGATTTCACGCGCTTTTTTCTGTCCGACTATACGTGCAAGGTATGAACTTCCGAAACCCGCATCAAAACTACCTATTCGTGGTCCGGTCTGACCGAAAATCGCATTTTCGGAGGCTATTGATAAATCGCAAACAACATGCAAAACATGTCCTCCTCCTATCGCATAACCGTTTATCATGGCGATTACCGGCTTAGGAATTGAGCGTATCTGTCGCTGTACATCGAGGATATTGAGGCGTGGAACGCCGTCCGCTCCAATATAACCTCCCTTCCCCTTGACGTTCTGGTCTCCGCCGGAACAAAATGCCTTATCGCCTGTACCGGTAATTATAACAACATAAATAGCAGTATTTTCCTTACAAATTTTCAACGCATCGCTTATTTCCGCTGTTGTTTCCGGACGAAAAGCATTACGATAACGGGGACGATTGATTGTTATTCTACCTATTCCTTCAAAAAAATCGAACAGAATATCTTTATATTCTTTGATTTGTAGCCAGTTTTTTGTTTCCATATCAATAATTTTTAATTTCGGTTATTACTTCGAGACACATGGAGGCTTCAATTTTTTTATTCATAAACATATTCAGGCTTTTTGACAATTGTCTCTTGTTTTTCGCTTGCATATATTTAACAGAAGCCGCTTCGAGCCATTTTTCCGCATTCGAATCGTGTGTTGCTGTGACAAATCGATTCAAATTTTCCAGTTTGTCAAGTTCGGAAATCGAACGGAAAATTCCACCACCTTTGTTATTGATTAACAGGATTCTGAGATTCTTAATGTGTTCAATATTCCAAAGCGAATTGACGCCGTAAAAGAAACTTAAATCTCCAATAATCAGATATACAGGTTCTTTACATACGGAAGCAAAACCTGTTGCGCTTGCAAGCGTGCCTTCCAAACCGTTTATCCCTCGATTACAATATATGGTTATCGACCTGTCTAAATTGAAAAATTGCACATTTCTGACAGTCGAACTGTTTGCGATAATGAGTTGAGATTTTTCAGTTAATCTTTTGAGAAACAGTCTGATAGCAGAAATATCAGAAAAGTCTTTTCCATTTCCCGGTTCTGCTATTCGAGTTGATTTATAAAACCATAAATTGCTGTAATTATAAGACTCTTTCGTTATATTACTGCTATTTGCCAACCGATGGATAAAATCTGAAATATCGGTTTCTATCAAATCGGTCAAAGACATAAATAAATCTACAACTTCATTATTATTAGATAGATACCAATGATTTTCCGGTTGATTTTCTCTCAGAAACGATTTTAAACGTTTGGAAACAATATGCCCTCCGAAACTTATCAACAATTCGGGATACAATTTCTTTTTATCCTTTTCAGTTGATTTATAGAGTATTCTGTCAAAATTGTGAATAAACTCTTCCGAATTGCTGTTTGCCAAATGTTCCGATAAAACAATACAGCCGGAACTTTCAACTAATCGCTCCAGAGCTTCTATTAATACAGGTTTTTGAAACATTTGACCTATAATAATCATTTTTTTCGTCGCTATGTTCCATTTATCTGCAAAAGGTTTAATATCAACAGTTTTATCAGGTTTTGAATATGAAATTCTCCTTACTTCCGGCAGATTTTCGACTGTATAATTAAAAAGAGGTTCCGAGATGGGAATATTTATGTACACAGGACCGGAAATATTCGAATTACATGCAATTAATGCTTCATTGACAAGTCTGTTACAGAACCATTCATTCAATTCGCTGTGAACTTCAGGCAAATGTACCGATTTTCTGATATATGAAGCGAATACATTGATTTGCTGCATGGTCTGACCATCCATTTGCCCAATCCATTCCTGCGGTCTGTCCGCCGAAATAATTATTAACGGAAGTTGTTGGTAATAAGCTTCTGCAACAGCAGGGGCATAGTTTAATAATGCACTTCCCGACGTACAGCAAACAGCCGCCGGTTGCCTTGTATATTGAATAATTCCCAATGCAAAAAATGCGGCATTACGCTCATCTACAATTAATTGACATTCAAAAAAAGGATCTTGTGTAAATGTCTGAATTAGTGGCGCATTCCGAGACCCGGGAGAAATAATGATATGTTTGACGCCGTATTCTTTCAATAAAGCAACAGTTTGTAAAATATTCTTTTTATCCGAAAACATCGTATTAATTATTATTGTTATTGATTTAATGTAGTGAAATAACATGCTGCAATTCTGTTTCAAACAAAGAAAACAACGTTTGCAGTTTATATTCCGTTTCAAACCATTCTCCGTTCAGTTCCGACGCTTTTGTAAGTCCGCTTCCGGCATAAAGCCTGAACTCGTTGTTTAACATTTGCATACATCTTATATTTACGAATAAATCCGTTGAACCGGATATATTGACGGGGCCTGTAAATCCCGAATAATAAAGTCTCTCATAATTTTCATTTTCCGTGATAAACTTTATTGCTTCATCTTTCGGATAACCGCTAACGGCAGGCGTGGGGTGAAGCGCTTTCAACAAAATACCGGCTTTTTCCAGAGAATCAAGTGTAAATGTGAAATCGACTTTACAATGTTCAATATTTCCTGCCCGTACGGTATATGATTCTCCTTTATTGAATTTAATTTGCAGATTTTCAAGTTGTTCTTTTATAAAATCTACTACAATCCTTTGTTCTGTAATATTTTTGCAATCCCAATCAAGTTTTTCGGATTCTGTTTTTCTCGTTCCGGCAAGGGCCGCCGTTCTCCATTCATTATTTTTTCCGGAAAACAAAACTTCAGGTGAACAACCAAACCAAGTTCCTGTTTGTAAAGAATTTAACAAGTATATAAAAGCATTCGAATACTTTTTAACGGCACGTTCAAATATTTTTCCTGCCGAAAAATCATTTCTCTTCTGAATAATCAATTCTCGAGATAAAACAAGTTTCTCATATTGTTTATTAATCAATGCATTGTGAAAAATTTCAAAACTTTTTTTATATTTTTCAAAATCATCAATTGTATTGTCTTTATAATACTCCGATTTATTGAATATTATATCGTTCCGAAAAAAATTTCTCAGAAAATTGACAATTTCATTCATCCCTTTCACATGGAAATCAGGACGAATTGAAATTGCCGGAGTTTGTTTGGAATTTACAAAAGGACTGATTATGAATCCTTTTTGATTAAAAGTATCTTCGACATCATTGATAATCCGAACATTGTCATCATTTTGCAAAATAAGATTAACTTCTTCTTTATCAGGTAATTTATAAATTGCAAAAGGTAAATTACTTTCTATCGGTCTGTCAAAAACTGAGTAATCCATATCAACCGAAAAACAAAATTATCGCCAATTTTCAATTATTACAGTCCTCTTCCATGACAGTTCTTATATTTCTTACCGCTTCCACATGGACAAGGTTCGTTTCTCCCTGTTTGTTTTTCAACCCTCACCGGTTCCATCGGCGCTCTTTGCTGAGGTCCGAGTGGAGGACGCTGTCCTTGCGGATATACTTCTCTTCCTCCTTCTCTTCTACTTCTTGACGATGCAAGATCATCTTTTTGAGTGCGATAGCGACTTAAATCCGTACGTCTTTCGGGAGCAGCTTCTCTCACATGTACGTTTTCTCTAACCGGAATTTGTCCTCTCATCAATATGGATACAGTTTTCTTATTCATGTCTTCTACCATGCTCTTGAACAGATTGTATGCTTCGAGCTTATAAATCAACAGCGGATCTTTGTTTTCATAACTTGCGTTTTGGACGGAATTTCTAAGTTCGTCCATTTCGCGCAAATGTTCTTTCCAGGCCTCATCAATAGTATGAAGAATGATAGATTTCTGGAATGCTTTTGTTATAGATTTGGAGTTTGTTTCGTAAGCTTCTTTCAGGTTGCATGAAATATTATACATGCGTTTTCCGTCTGTTATCGGAATCAGAATATTTTCATATTGAGCGCCTTGATTTTCATATACCTGTTTAATAATAGGATTGGCCACCTGCGTCATTTTATCAATATGCCGTTTAAAGAGTGCAAGCGCTTCGTTAAAAATGGTATCGGTCAATTTATCCATTCTCATGCCTTTATATTCCTCTTTTGAAACAGGGAAATCGGAAGCAAGCGTACGGAAAATATCCATTTTAAGCGTTTCATAATCACCGGACTCATTCTGTTCGGCTATTGTTCCGCTCACATCATAAAGCGTATTTACCACGTCAAGCCCAATGCGTTCTCCCATCAAAGCATGGCGGCGGCGGGTGTAAACCACATTACGTTGAGAATTCATGACATCGTCGTATTCAAGAAGTCGTTTACGTATCCCGAAATTGTTTTCTTCGACTTTCTTTTGGGCGCGTTCAACCGATTTGTTCAACATTCTGGCTTCGAGTACGTCGCCTTCTTTGAAACCCATTCTGTCCATTAATCCCGCGATTTTTTCGGTTGCAAAAAGTCTCATCAAATCATCTTCTAACGAAATGTAGAACACTGACGAGCCGGGATCTCCCTGACGACCGGAACGACCGCGAAGCTGCCTGTCCACGCGGCGACTTTCGTGCCGCTCCGTACCTATAATTGCAAGACCGCCTGCCCGCCGAACCGCTTCCGACAACTTGATATCCGTACCGCGACCTGCCATATTGGTTGCAATTGTAACCATTCCCGATTGACCTGCCTGGGCAACTATCTCGGCTTCTTTCTGGTGTAATTTGGCATTCAATACGTTATGAGGTATTTTACGCATATTCAACATACGGCTCAACAATTCCGAAATTTCGACCGAAGTAGTACCCACAAGTACAGGACGGCCAGCTTTTACCAATATATTAATTTCTTCAATAACAGCATTATATTTTTCACGTTTTGTCTTGTAGATGCGATCGTTCATGTCAATACGCGCTATGGGTTTATTTGTCGGTATTACCACAACATCAAGTTTATATATATTCCAAAACTCGCCGGCTTCCGTTTCTGCCGTGCCTGTCATTCCTGACAGTTTATGATACATACGGAAATAATTCTGCAAAGTAATCGTGGCAAAAGTTTGTGTAGCAGCTTCTACTTTCACGCGTTCTTTCGCTTCAATAGCCTGATGCAGGCCGTCCGAATAACGGCGTCCTTCCATTATGCGGCCTGTTTGCTCATCTACGATCTTCACTTGTCCGTCTATCACAACGTATTCATCGTCTTTATCAAATAATGAATATGCCTTGAGTAGCTGATTAACGGTATGTACACGTTCACTCTTAATAGAATAATTTGTCAGGAGTTCGTCTTTTTTAGTCTGTTTTTCTTCTTTCGACAGATTCATGTTTTCAACCTGCGACAGTTCCGATGCTATGTCCGGCAATACAAAGAACTGAGGGTCGTCGCTCTTTCCTGTCAGCAAATCTATACCCTTATCTGTCAGTTCAATCGTATTATTCTTTTCGTCTATCACATAATACAATGCATCGGTTACGATGTGCATTTGCCGCATATTATCTTGCATATAATACTCTTCTGTTTTCAGCATTGCCGTCTTGACGCCCTGTTCGCTTAAATATTTGATAAGCGCCTTATTCTTGGGCATTCCTTTGTATGAACGATACAATGCAAGCGCGCCTTCTTCCTGTATTTTTTTCTCGCCGCTTGCCATTTTTTGTTTTGATTCCGTTAATAATTTCGTACACAAGCTTTTTTGTGCATTTACAACAACTTCCACATTGGGGCGATATTCCTCAAAAAGTTGGTCTTCTCCTTTTGGAATAGGGCCTGAAATAATCAACGGCGTACGTGCATCATCTATCAAAACCGAGTCTACCTCATCTACAATTGCATAATTATGTTTGCGTTGAACGAGGTCATTAGAACTAATTGCCATGTTATCACGCAGATAATCGAATCCAAATTCATTATTGGTACCGAAAGTAATGTCTGCGTTATATGCTTTGCGGCGTTCATCAGAGTTCGGACGGTGTTTATCGATGCAATCGACCGACAAGCCGTGAAACATATAAATCGGACCCATCCATTCCGAGTCGCGTTTTGACAGGTAATCATTTACTGTCACTACATGCACTCCGTTTCCTGTCAATGCATTTAGGAATACGGGGAGTGTAGCAACGAGCGTTTTTCCTTCTCCTGTGGCCATTTCGGCTATCTTTCCCTTGTGTAACACGACGCCGCCAAACAACTGAACGTCGTAGTGAATCATGTCCCATTTAATATTGTTACCACCTGCTACCCAATGATTCAGGTATATCGCTTTATCTCCTTCTATACTCACAAAATCATGAGTTGTAGCGAGGCTGCGGTCAAAATCGTTTGCAGTAACAACAAGAGACTCATTTTCAGTCAGCCGTTTTGCCGTTTCTTTTACGATGGCAAAAGTTTCGGGAAGCGCTTCTTCCAGCGCTGCTTCCAACTTTTCCATTATGGTTTTCTCTATCTTGTCGATTTCAGCCCAGATAGATTCACGATCTTCAAGCGGTTTTTCGTCAATATTTTCACGAAGGACGGCTATTTGAGATTTTTCTTCGGTAACGCTGTCTTGTATTTTTTTCCTTATTTCGACGCTTTTTGCACGCAGACCATCGTTTGAAAGCGCCTGTATCGAAGGATATACATTTACTATTTTATTTACGTTCGGCGTAATTTCTTTTAAATCTCTCTGCGATTTGTTACCGAACAATTTTGTCAATACATCATTTAATCCCATATATTTTATTTAATTATTTGAAAATTAAGATTTGAAAATTATTTTTTTTTATTGTAGAGATAGATATTTTACATCTCATTATTGATTTCTTATTACTTCCGGCAGCGGGAGGTCGCTGCAAGCGTTGGGGGAACGGATGCGCAGTATGTTTGTTATTGTTGGCGCAATTTCGGTTGCATATACGGAACGCTCTATTTTAACAGGTTTCAGGCCGTATCCGAAAAACACAAGCGGAGTTTGGACGGCATTATTGTTTTTTACATTCATTGTAACGCCGGTTATTTCATCCTGCACTCCCCAGCCCGGCTGTAATTCAATGATCAAATCGCCTCTTCCTGCGTGGTATGTGCCGTAATGAAGCGTTGCAGAGCCTTCGTTCCATTCTCCGTTACGAAGTTTGTGATCTGTTGTCACTTTATGAACGCCGCTAAATTCGGCTATAAACTCCGAAGATTTGTCTTGAATTACGGACAATTCTATCCTTTCGTCTTCTATTGTTTTTCGGTTCAGATAGATTTGTTTGTTATAATATCCCTTTACCCAGTTCTTTTGACCGTAAATGGCCATCAAATACATGTTCAGAAGTGCGGTGCAGCGTTGAGGATGAAAAGCGCCACCTGGAGCATTGTCGCCTTCCGCAATGGTTTCCGTATTTATATAATAACCATTTCCGGATACGACTATTAGCGCATTGGACAGCCCGATTTTTCTATCTACCGCTTCAAGCAACTCTTCAATGTTTTTATCTAACCGGAAGTATATGTCTTGAACTTCGCGGGTATGCGATTTATCCCGAACATCGGCAAAATTTCCACCGTAAAATGTTATACACAACATATCGGGAGTTTGATGAGCGCCGATATTTCCGTTATTAATAAATTCAAGCGCTAACCTGCCGACTTCATTATTGACATACGCCGACGTCTTGAAACGTTGATAACAGTCGACTTCCTTTTCATTAAATGTGTAGTGATACGATTTGTTATCATTAATATAAGGCAATGCAGAATACCTGTCGGATGGGAGCATCATGCTCCATGTGATGGACGGAAGTCGTTGCGAGAGCGATTCTTTTCCGATATTCAATTTATCGACGTAAGGAGGAATATTTCTGTAATAGGTAGTTGTAGCCCATTTCCCGTTGAAATCATCTATCCAGAACGCGCCGTTTCCTGCATGTCCGGCGGAGATGATAGCGCTTTCGAGTTCGGGAGATATTGAGAACACATGGCTTGTGCCTTTTGAAGCATAGCGCAATTCGTCGCCCACTGTTGAACATAAAAGGTTTTTGGGTGACAAGTTCTGATGGGTATAATTTCCCAGGTAATGAGAATCGTGAAGCGAGGATATTTCCCGTTCTTTTTCAAAATCATATTTCATATTTCCCGTTATGCTATGGTAGCAGGGATTTGAGCCGGTGAACAGTGTTGCAAACGAACTTGCGCGATCTGTATTTGAAAACTCAAAACGAACGTGACTGTACGTTATTCCTTCGTTCAGTAAACGTTTGAAGCCTTTTTCACCGAAGGTTGATTTAAAAAATTCAACGTAATCGCCGCGCAGCTGGTCAATGGTTATAATAACAACCAGTTGGGGCGTGCGTTTTTCTTGCGCATACATATTTGCCGCTACCAGGACGGTTATAAAAGAAGCAATTAATTTTTTCATTCTCTCAATAACTTTTTTCTCAACAATGCCTCCCCCGAACGCAATAACATAACTGCTATCAGCGGGATAAATGCGATATTAAAATGTTGCGGGATAAAAAGCCACGCCACGCACATCGCTAAAATCACTGCAAAGTTAACAAAATGATACCAAAATGCAGGCCTTTTCAGTTTTTTTACGCAAATAAGCATCGCCAATACCAAATGAAACGGGTGTAACCACAGTAAATTCATATTCGGAAACATACATGGATGTATGGACAGGAAACTCAGAAAAAACAGGATACTGCCTGCAATTCCAGCAACAAAAAACAAAATGCAATCCGCCGCAAGGAAATACCTCTTCGATTTCCGTTCCAGCAGCGTAACGATGATACAGACAACAAACAATACCGAGAAACACGCCATGGGAGATAACAGAACAGGCATTTCATCTTCCCTTTCTGCCACTTTGACGGAAAGGATATTTGTTTCGAGGACTGTTGGGTATGATACTTCGCCTCGCGCCGTTACAGAATTAGCCAGATAATATTTCAGGTTTTCGGGGAGAAACAACCTTTCCTTCTGCGTCATCACCCGATCGGCGGGAAGTCCAAGCACAAGATCGCAACCAAGCGTAAGCCATTCATGTTTGCGTGTCAGGACATTGACAGCATGTCTGAACGTTTCATGCCTTTCGTCTCCCCAATAATCTATCCTTCCGTCAATACTCTTTTCAATCATGGCATACGGACGGGTTGCGCAGTTATCGAAAAAGAAATTGTAGCGATATACGCGGTTTTCGGGCATGGCATTCAACTGCAGCGACTGCCACAGCCTTTCTTTTTCGTCGGGAAGCAGATCGATGACCTGCTCGCACACACCGCTGCCTTGACGAAGATAATCGGAAAACTCACGATTAAAATTGTCCGCAGAAAGTATATAATCCGTTCCCCCCTTCGCAAAACGATATATGAAACCACACTTCGTAAAATCGAAGACGCCATAATTAAACACCACATCAAGCCTTGTTGAATCGTCTTTTATCCTGATAGCCGTATGCCCATACAGCGTATACACTGCCACAGTAACAGGAGTACTCGTCAAAAGGCTCACTTTTGCACCCTTTGAAAGAGACACTGGCTTTACGCCTGACGACAGTGACAAAAATAAGACCGACAACAACGTCATAATTATAATTTTCTTCAAACCAATAAATATTTCTTAAATCTTAAATCTTAAATCTCAAATCTCAAATCTCAAATCTCAAATCTTAAATCTTAAATCTCAAATCTCAAATCTTCATAACGCCGCAAAGTTAGCATTTAATTTTCATAAATCTCAAATATGAAAATTTAAGATTTAAGATTTAAGATTTAAGATTTAACGGTTAGTGAGAGGTATCGCGTCATTGCTTCACTGCGTTCGCAATAACGCGGCAGCAAAAAAATAAATAAAATTTAATAATAAAAATTTTTTTATTCAAAAAAACAAACTATCTTTGCCCGCAAGAAACCGATTCCAAATGCAATTAATTGACTGTATACACAACACCTTACAAAGGAAGCCCGCCTCCGCCGCTTCAGCCCCCAAAATAAATTTTAG
>JAITJX010000116.1 GCA_031278765.1 Tannerella sp.
AAAGGATTTGGTTTTATGGAATAGTTGAGTTCAATAATGAATTTAAGTTATCCTTGAAAGATGAAGAGTATACTCCTTTATATTCAAAAGACAGTCTTTATTATAAGGAAAATAAAATATATTTAAATGATGATGATGCTGTTCCTTATTTAATAGGTACTTATATTCTTTCTATTGACGCTTTTATTGATGATGAAAAAGCAAGAAATACAACGTTTTTACAGATTTTGAAAGATGGATTTCAAAAGGTCAAAAATGATGTTTTACCCAAAGAAAACGACGATTATGATATGAAGGAAACCGAAAAAATAACCAAATAATTTAAAATGTTTGAAAGTTTTAATCGCTATAAGTCCGCATATCAGCAAGAGCATGAAATTGACATTGCCGACGATTTCACCATTTTCGACAGTGCTGTAAAAAAGCAGGCACGTACATTCAAAAGCGTCATCAAATTGGATAAAAATTTCCATACCTATATACATGGAGACAGAAACCTAATAGAACAGGGCGCTGACGAAAACGGTAAATTCTATAAAATCTATTATAAAGAAGAAAATTAAACAATAAAAATATGAGCCTGCCAATAAACATAAAAGACCTGATTCACGGTCATTCCGTCGAGTGGGAACGCTTGGAGTTCAAACAAGGCTGGAATCCTGAAGAAGTGATTCACACGATGTGTGCCTTCGCCAACGATTTGAATAATTGGGGCGGCGGATATATCGTCATCGGAATCAAAGCGGACAACGGAATACCTGTTCTACCGCCTTCGGGACTGCAACAAAATCAATTGGATACGTTGCAAAGTGAAGTCCTGAACTTGGGCAACCGGATTCAACCGGCATATTTACCGATTATGCAACCCTACACATTGGACGGTCGGCATGTTTTGGTTTTGTGGTGTCCCGCCGGCGATTTTCGACCCTATTCCGCGCCATCAACTTTGGGCGACAAGGCGCAACGCCAATATTATATCCGGTCTGGGTCGAGTACGGTTGTTGCACGAAATGAAACTTTACGTCGTCTTTTTGAATTGGCGGCTCGCGTACCGTTTGACGACCGCATCAATCAACAGGCTTCGATTGACGATTTCGATTTGACATTGATACAGGCATATTTGCATGAAGTGAAAAGCGACCTTTACGAAGAAAGCAAGCATATCAGCCTGACAAATCTTGCGCGGAACATGCACATCGCCAAAGGCTCTGACGAATATCTGCGACCGGTAAATGCCGGATTGTTGTTTTTCTCACGAGAGCCGGAAAAATTCTTTGACCGGAGCTGGATAGAAGTCGTTTGGCGTAAAGATGATGTGGGCGACAATTTTACCGAACATTATTTTAAAGGCGCATTGCATCATCAATTGCGTGATGCTTTGCGTTTTATCAAAACGAATATTATTCACGAGCATGTGATAAAAGTGCCGAATCAGGCGGAGGCATTGCGGTTTTACAACTATCCGTATGAGGCTGTGGAAGAAGCCTTATCGAATGCCGTTTATCATAAAGGTTATGATTTAGGAAAGCCTATTGAAGTACAGATTTTTCCTGACAAAATCACAGTTTTGAGTTATCCGGGCGCGATGCCGCCTGTTGATACACAAATCCTGCATCATCAAAAGATTATAGCTCGCGATTACCGCAACCGGCGAATTGGCGATTTCTTGAAAGAATTGGATTTGACAGAAGGACGCGGAACCGGTTTTCCAAAGATGAGCAAGAAAATGGAAAACAACGGCTCGCCACAACCAATCATCGAAACGGACGAATTAGGCGTGTATTTTATGGTAACACTGCCAATAAATCAGAAGTATGTAGATGCAATTAACGATAACGATGGCGACATAGTTAGTAACGCAGTTAATAATTTAGTGTTTAGCTCATTAGAAGATATTATCGCATTTGGCAACGGAGTAAGTAACACAGTAAGTAACGGAGTAAGTAACACAGTTAAAGAAATTATACGGGAAGAACTTCACGATAAAGTCAAAGATATTCTCGAAATTCTTTTAGTTCCGACAAAGAGAAGTGATTTATTCAAGTGCATTGCTTTAAGCAATCAATCAAAAAACAGGACTAAATACCTCGATACTTTGATAAATATCGGGTGGATAGCAAAAGAATTTCCGGGCGAGGTAAACAATCCGGCACAAAGGTATGTTACGACTGAATCGGGGAAAAGGATATTGTCGTTGATAAATATGTAATTTTCGACTCATTTTTTTGCAAATATCTCAAGCAATCACTACCTCTGTTCTCGGAAACAACTCAAAGCAAACGACCGCGAAACAGCGCAGCTTCCAAGTGATTTTCCGGTGATTACCTTTCTTTTTGATAAATGTATATTGCAGAAATACAGCCACTTGATTGAACCGTTCGATTCCTGGTGGCACCACTTTTAGAGAATTATTGACATTACGAGGGGATACCGAGAGGTACTCCCTTTTGTGATTTGTAGCTATATCAAGGTTTTGCGAGGATTCCACGCACATATGATAATAATAATTAACAATACAGTGTAGATAATAATCAAATTGCAGGTAAAAATGGCAAGCTATTCTGTCTATCTGAAAAAGGAAAATAAAAAGGGGCTGTCACCGCTTTATGTGGGATTTTACATCAATCGGGAAAAGATTGAAGTGCCAGTCAGGATAAGCATCGCTCCAGATGCTTTTGATAAAAGTAAAGGTGTAATCAAATCTTCGTGTGAGTACGCCAAGGATTATAATCTGATCATATCGGATATAAAAGCGTCAATCAATGACATCTTTGTTCGCTACCGGCTAAGGAAAAACGAATTGACGCCTACGCTCTTCTGGAAAGAATACAGGGCAAAGGGAGAGTATAAAACATTCTTTGATTTCTGTCAGGCATATCAGAGGCTGCGATTCCAGGAGGTGGCCTCGGCAACCCAGAAGGCTCACAAGGCCAGCCTGAGCAAATTGAAGGAGTTTCAGAGTACTATTTACTTTGATAGATTTGACGGAGGATTTCTTCCGGCATTTTGTTCTGTTTATGAGAAATAAACGAAAAAACAACGAGAATACCATCCGGAAAACAATGAAAAACCTGTCTGTTTATATATATATAAATGATGCAGTTAAAAAAGAACTGATGAGAGAAAACCCGATACATGGAGTAAAACTCAGGGGTTGCCGGGAGTCGGATATAGAAGCATTAACGGAGGAAGAACTGAAACGACTGACGGAAATTTATACCGAAGGTCGATTGAACAATTCCACATCTTGCTGCCGTCCGAAAGAAGACCGTTCGGCGCTGATTCGCTTCCTCGAATCCATTTGATTCAACCCCCCCAATCGGCTTGCTGCAAATTCGCAGCCGAGCGGCTGCGATTTCGCAGCCGAGCGGCTGCACTTTCGCAGCCGAGCGACTGCGATTTCGCAGCAAGTCGAAGGAACACTTCGTGCGGCGCTGTCGCTTGGGAAACAAATCCCCTGTCTCCGCGATCTTGTCCCTTAACCGGGTGGCGCTGATTCCCAGGTTGTCAAGTATTAACGGACGGTTACCTCTCCCAATTCGTGCTCAAGTCGGGCATATTCCTCCGGATGCAAGGAGGCGGAAGTGTTGTCCAGCTGCGACTGCAGGTCCTTAGCATACTTACGCAACTGTACCCGTTAATTGATCGTGGATCTGCCGTTTGATATCCTGCCGGCGGTAGCGGATATCTAAGAATCTGAGGTGCGAAAACAACCTCATGTGATATATCTTACCGGCCGCAAAATCAAGGGGGGCACGGGACAGATGTTCGGCTAAGGCGCCGGTGCCGCCGACGAGGTTCTCACCTACTACCGCCTCCTGCGTGGCGTATATCAGCCGGATGCCACGGGGGCTGCAAAAGCTAAAGCCTGCCTCGTTCAGCGCCTTGAATGTGTCCTGATCGGCATTGTCGAGGTTAAAGCCCGCAAAAGCCGCGTTTACTTTTGCTTGTAATTTTCTTTTTCGTTTCATATTGATAGGTTGTTTAGCGTCACAAACGTTAGGAAAACATTCTGGGACGGCCAAGCGTTTCCCCGAAAAAACTTTGATTTTTGTTTTCATACGGCAGCCCTCCTGTTTGATACGGTGAGTGAGATGCTTCTGCCGTCGTCGTATCCGCGGATCTTCATGTAGGATTTACCCTCGATAAGGGTCACTGTGAGCAATTCGCCGCCCTCTTCTTCGAGCAGTACGGCCATCTGCCGGAGTATGCCTGCCAGTTTTTCAGCGGGCATCTCCTTGGTTTTTGTTTCTGATTTCATAACTTGATATTAATTGAACATATAAAAAAAACAAAACGGTTATGCTACCTGCTGTTCAAGTCTTATCAAGAAGGCTGTGCCGGCCATTACAACCGACACACAGGGCATAACCGTGTATTATTTAACTCTCACCGAATGAACACAAAAAAGCCGGACTCTTCCGGCGGTATCCATCCGCCTTCTTGAAAATAAAAACTTGAACGCTGCAAATACAGGGAAATATTTTATTGTACACAGTACACACACGGGAGCTATAAAAATTTTGTATATGGTTTAATCTCTTACAAAGTCATTGTAAATTCAATCTGACAACCTAAAGCATTCATGATACGATAAAATGTTGACACTTTGGGTTCTGTCTGCCCACTTTCTACCCGCGAAATATAGGAGCGGTCAGAACCTATCCGGCGGGCGAGTTCCGCCTGGCTGATTTTAGCTTTTTTTCTCGCATCTTCAATAATCTGCCCGGTGTAAAACGCAT
>JAITJX010000141.1 GCA_031278765.1 Tannerella sp.
AATTCGCTCTGCAAATGTTTAGCCACATAAAACAGATAAAAATGTTTTAGATTGCGAAAACTGCCGTAGTGAAAACAAATCATGATAGTAATGATTTCGGCGTCGGACATGGCAAATGAGCGATTCCTGTGGCGTTTACCGTCATCGGGATGAATTTGGTGTTTTTTTAATTTCTTTTGAAAATTCCTTGCAAAAATCGTCCGCAATACAATAAATTTCAGTAATTTTGTCGGTGGTAAGTTGTGCCATAATTTCTATTTATAATGTTGATTATCAGACACAAAAATAAGAAAAATTTGCTAACTTACCAAATTTTTTTATGCCTTTCTTACGTCGAACTCAGGTTAATAAAAACTACCACCGGCGTTAGTTGATACCGTTTTATTTCCGAAGTTTCCGGACAGGTATCCGAAGTTCTCGGATACCTTCCGGAAATTCCGGATACATATCCGAGGTTTCCGATTAGTGTTTTGGGTAATTTTTTTTTGACGCTGCAAAGATACGGCTGATTAAAAAAACATTAAAACGACTATTTGCAACCGGCTCTTCTAAAATTCGCAAAAACCCGTAAATAACAATATTTTTTGTATACAATTTGCAAAAATCCGTGTTTTTTAAAGTCGGTAAATGTCTTTTACGGAATTTCGCAAAAAAAAAGTTATTATGTTTATGGATTTTCGCAAAAAAATTTTTATCTTTGCTTTGTCATAAACATGATTTTATGGATATTCAGAAAAAAATATTTGACATCATCAGAGAACAACTGTCTCATAATTACCTTTTAGTAGATGTCGTGGGTGATATATTAGGTATAGGTTCCGATTCTTCATACAGGAGAATCCGAGGAGAGAAAAAATTGACTGTAACAGAAGTGGTCAAGTTATGTACATATTTCAATATTTCGATTGATTTTGCTATGGGGAACACCATGAATAACCTTTTATTCAAATACAACTCTCTTGATATGAATAATATGAACAACTACCAGGAATATATAAAGCAACTCACTGAAACTATCTCCGATTTGTCGAATGCCAAAAGTAAAGAAATGTATTTTACTGCCGAGGATATTCCGATTTTTCATTTCCTGCCCTACCGCGAACTGATGTTGTTCAGAGTATATATCTGGTTTATTGCGGTATCCAGCGGCAATACAATCGATTTTAAACAGTTTCTAGATCAAATAAAAAACAAAAACACTCTGTTCGACAACTATGATAAGATGCTGAAAGGTTACAATATGATATCATCGACGGAAATATGGACAAAAGGTTCTATAGACCCACTTCTCCGATTAATTGATTTTTATTACGACATGGGACTCTTCGGCAGCAAAGAGATGGCGACAATGCTTTGCAGCCAATTATTGTCTTTGATAAAAAATGTTCATATTTGGACGGAAAACGGCAAAAAGAATGATGCAAGCAGTTACCGGCTTTTTCTTAGCCCTGTCAATTCCGACAATTGTTTCATGTTACTCAAAAAAAACGGAATTACTACTTCGGTAACTATCAGGTTATATACTATCAACAGCATAATTACTACCAATCAAACATTTTGCGAAAAAACGGATCAATGGATAAACAATATTATTTCAAAATCGACGCTACTGAGTGGAACATCAGCGCGCGAACGAAACATGTTTTTTAAAGATGCCGAATCAAAAATACTGAATTTAGTAAACAAGATAAAGAATCCAATTCCTCAATCTAACGAAATTTCACACTTTTGACGACAACATTCCGCAGGCGGCGAGAATATCTTCTCCACGCGATTCGCGAATGGTGCATATAATGCCATGATTATTCAGTATATTGCGGAAATTTTCCATTTGTTGAATGTTGCTGTTGCGCAGATTTACGCCGGGAATTGCATGGAAAGGGATAAGATTTACCCTGCATACCAGTCCTTTAAGTAATTTAAGGACTGCTTTGGCATGCATTGCGGAATCGTTAAATCCTTCAAACATAATATATTCAAACGACAGCCTGCGTTGGTGCGCAAAGTCGTAATTGTGGAGGAGTTCAACAATATCGTCTGCCCGATAAACTTTCTCCGCCGGTATTATTGCAAGTCGCTCTTCATGGAACGGACTATGCAGACTGACAGCCAAACGGCAACTGCTTTCCTGAAGAAAACGTTTCAGGCCGGGAATAATTCCGATAGAAGAAATGGTAATGCGTTTCGGACTCCATGCGTATCCGTAGGGAGAGGTCAAAATTTCCAAGACTTTAAATAATTCATTGACATTGTCAAACGGTTCACCCATGCCCATAAAAACGATATTGGTCAATTCTCCGGTTTCGGGAACGGATTGTATCTGATTCAATATTTCATTGGCAGTCAAATGTCCCGAAAATCCTTGCTTTCCCGTCATGCAAAACAGACAATTCATTCTACAACCGATTTGCGACGAAACGCAAAGCGTTGCTCTTTCTTTCGACGGAATATAGACGGATTCAATGAATTGTGAATTTTCTTTTACCGCAAAAAGATACTTTTTTGTACCGTCGATAGAACTTGTTGATTTTACCGGCGGCTGCAATCCCGTTTTGTATAATGAGGATAGTGCATCTCTTTTTGCAGCGGAAATGTTTGTCATTTCGTCTATGGACGACACTTTTTTTTTGTAGAGCCAGTCAGCCATTTGTTTGGCAGAATATGATGGTAGCGTTACCTTTGCCGCAACTTCCTGCAATTCGGATAATGTTTTTCCCGATAATTTTTCTTTTTCCATATTATAAACATGTAGAGACGCTGTTTGCAACGTCTCTACAATTTTTATCCCTTATTGTTTTGTGATTTTAAAAGAATCGTACGCGATTATCTGTAATTTTGGCTTTATCCTGCAAGTTACGTATTGCCATTCCGCTTATTCTATATTGACTATTCATTTGCAACATGTTTCGTTCTCTCTTGTCATCGAAAACAGCGGGATTAGTCGTGCGATTAATAACTTTGAATACGTAAACACCGTTATCGCCGACTATCGGTTCGCTGACCTGATTCAGGGGTGAATAAGTTATGAAGGCATTGAGTTTCGGCTCAAAGCCTATGCTTGCGATTCTTGAAGTTCCCATTGTGATAAATCTTACGGTATCAGGCGTTACTCCCATGGCGTCTGCATAAGCATCAATGGATGTAAGATTTTTTGTTTTTAAATCGGCAGCTATCTTTTCGCCCCTCTTTTTGGCCATAAGAAATGTTCTTAATTGAGGCGTTACCGAGGGCAACGACCGGTATCCTTCGGGAGAAATTCCCTTGTTTGCAACGACTACAAATTTATTATCACATTCGATGATGTCTGAAATTTGATTTTTTTTACTGTTGAATACCCAGCGAACAACTTGACGAGCGCCTGAAATTACGCCTATTTGCCGGTCGGTAGTGAAGATTTGCGCATCTTTCACCAAATCATATCCGTTTTCCTGAGCCGAATTTTCTAATTTTTCAATGCTATTGTTTTTCACGATAAATTGATTAAGAGCATTGTATAAATCATTGCGCGTAATCGAACTTGGCGTAACCGTATATTCGATGTTTGCTATTTTATATTTCGGAACGTTTGCTGTTCTCTCGCTGATTTTCACGACGTGGTATCCTCTGTTCGATTTAACAACGGCGCATTGTCCGACAGGCAGAGAGAATGCGGTTTTTCTAAATTCGTCATTTAATATTTGCAATGCGCCTGCTTCGGTAATCCAACCGAGTTCGCCTCCTCTTTGAGCAAACTGGTCAACGGAGTATTGAAGCGCTATTTCTGCAAAATCAGCGCCGTCGTTCAATACTTTTGTCAAACTGTCCGTATAAGCCTTTGTGTTTTCTTGTGATGCTCTTGCTGCTACGGTTATGATTTGTATGTTTACGGAATCGGGAGCAACCGTTTTGTCCAACAGTTTGAAAATCCTGTATTTGTTGTCTTTGAAAGCAGGACCTTCTATTGCTCCGATTTCAGCGGCAGTAACAAAGTCGATTATCTCCTCGTCGCCGGCAAAACTTGCAATTGAAAAGAAAGCGTCAATATATTTCTTTTCCGACTTTTCGTTGGTCAAAGCAGCGACATTGTCGGTCGTTTCCAATTCTTTTCTAATTTCGTTCATCTCTTCGGACGCTTTGTTGAAATCTTCCTGGCTTGGTACAATATCCAAAGATATATAATCAATTATAGCGTTTTCGTTTTGTTTGAACATCTCTTTCCGTTCGTTGTACAGTTTTTCTATTTCGGATTTTGAAATCTGAAGCGCAGTATCCGGCACACTGCCGAACGGCTCCATCACATACACAATATCCGAACTTTCACTGTTGATATTGAAAGCGTCTTTTGCGTCGAGCGAATTGGGAACGATTGCTTTTGTTAACAATGTCATGTATTTTTCGTTCAAACGGTTCATTTTTATATTCTTCTCCCAGAAATTCCACAGTGTTCTGTACTGACTTAGTTGTGCCTGTACATCTTCGGGATAGTTTTCAATGTCTTTTATCTGATTCAGGAATGTTAAAATTGCGTTTCGATCGAAAGCGCCTGTTTCTGGATTTTTGAAATATGGGGATCTAACGAGAACCGGAGATATATTTTCACCTTCGATCATATCCGTCATTTCTTCTGGTGTAACCGTGATTCCGAGCCTGTCTAACCTTTTTTCAAATACATTCTCCATAATTATCTCATCATAAACGCTCTGGCGTATTTGAGCCATGTATTCTTCCGACAAACTTTGAGTACCTGTCTGTATTTTAGAAATCTCGGTCAATTCGTTCTCTTTTCTAATATAATCCTGGTAATCAATAACTTTTCCCTCAACAACTATCACATTGTTTTGATTTTTACGAAACCATGAGTTTCCCGAATTTAACAAGTCTCCGATAATAAAAGCAAACAAAGCCACTCCGACAACGGTAACCAATAGCCCTGCTTTTTTTCTGATTTTTTCCAGTGTTGCCATTCTGCAATTAATTGTTTTTTATGTTTAATATTCTAAAAATTAGCACATTTATAATTTAAAAAGTCATAATGTATTCTTATTTAAGCGCACAAAGATAAAAAATAATTATGAACTACGAACTACGAATCGGGAAAAAATATTCATTTTGATTTGATTAATATCTTATCCATTTCATAATCTCTTTCAGACTTGGTTTCTTGCCGTACATCAGAATGCCGACACGGTAGATTTTTGCCGTTACCCAAACAAGCGTAACTGCCGAAGCGAACAGCAGTACGAGGGCAATCGCTATTTGCCAGAACGGTATTTCGTAAGGGATGCGTATCATCATGACTATCGGCGAAGTGAACGGTATCAGCGAACACCAGAAGGCAAGCGGACCGTCGGGATTATTCATGCTGTAAGTTCCGGCATAGAGTGCGAATACAAGCAGTATCATCATCGGCGTCATGAATTGTTGCGAATCTTCGGGGTTGTCGATTGCCGAACCTATGGCTGCAAACAGTGATGCGTATGAAATATATCCCCCGATGAAAAACAGTATGAAATAGGAAATGATCTCCACAAAATTAAACGAACCCAGTTTTGTCAAAATATCCATGGTCATGTTTTGGACTTCGGGCATTCCCTGTTGCAACACAGCCATATCGGGCTGTGTGGCGGTAACGGTTTTCAATCCGAAAAATATGCCTCCCACGCTTACAAGAACGGTCGTCAGGATGCACCAGATAATCACCTGCGTAATGCCCACCAGTCCTATTCCGACGATTTTGCCCATCATCAAGTCAAAGGGGCGAACGGACGATACCATCACTTCTACGATTCGATTCGTTTTCTCTTCCATGACCCCTTGCATGACCATGGAACCGTACATTAACAGGAACATGTAGATCACCAGAGTAAAAATTACCCCTATTATTCCTCCCAATTCGGCAGAAGTCGTTTTGGCTTCGCCGTCTTTTCCCCATTTTACTGTCCGGATGTCAATCTTCACCCTGCTTTTTTCAATGATTTCGTCAAGATTGGGAATGTTAAACGATTTTCGTTTCTCATCTTCAAGATAACGGACAAGGGTTCTGTTTACCTCCTGTTTAAGGTCTTGCGGTATCTGTTTTTCGGAATACAGCGCTACCGCACGCGGATTGTTGAACAAATCGTCCGATATTTCAAGAAATGCAAAAACGCCCGATCTTTTATCTTTTTGCGCTTCCAGCGATTCTTTATTACCCGAATTGACAAACTTGAAATTGTCCGTATCTTTGAACAGTGAAGCGTATTTATCCGTCCGGTCGATAATCATTACTTCGTGCACATTGTCGTCTTTGATGGACGACAGCCACAACGGTACGAAGACCAGCGCGGCAAACAGAAACGGGGTAAGTATGGTAATCAAAAAGAACGATTTCTTGTTCACTCTTCTTAAATATTCACGTTTTATAATAATTCCTGTCTTTTTCATATTCTTTGTTTTTTTTAATGTTTAACGACTTTCAGGAATACTTCGTTCATGGACGGCAATTCCTCTTCAAACGACATTATTTCATTTCCGCTGGCAACGACAGAAATTAACTCCGAGTTAGTAATTTCTTTTTCCTTACGTATCCTGACCGTATGCTTATGTTCATCCCGGGAATCTGAAATCACCGTATAATAATCCGGCTGATGAACCAGTTCATCATTTAGGATATTGATTTTAAATGTATTGGATTTGAACTTCCTGCGCACTTCGTCCACCTGTCCCGACAGAACCACTTCTGACTGGTTGATTAACGTAATATCATCGCAAATTTCTTCTACCGAAGCCATGTTGTGCGTTGAAAAAATAATGGTTTTGCCAGATGCTTTGAGTTCCAGAATTTCTTTTTTCAACTGCTCTGTATTGACAGGGTCAAAACCGCTGAATGGTTCGTCGAATATCAGCAATTCCGGTTCGTGAATAACGGTTACGATAAACTGCACTTTTTGTTGCATGCCTTTCGACAGTTCTTCGAGATTTTTATTCCACCAATTCATAATGTCGAACTTTTCAAACCAAATTTTCAGGCGACGTTTCGCCTCCGACGCCGTCAAGCCTCTCAATTGGGCAAGATATACGGCCTGGTCGCCCACTTTCATTTTTTTGTATAGCCCGCGTTCTTCCGGTAAATATCCGATACGGTAAATATCGGAAGGTTGTGACAGGTTCCCTTCGATATAGACTTCGCCGCTGTCGGGCGCTATGATACGGTTGATGATGCGTATCAAAGTCGTTTTCCCGGCGCCGTTCGGACCAAGTAGCCCGAATATTTTTCCCGGCGAAACCTGTATGCCAACGCTGTTCAATGCACGGTGGTCGGCAAACTGTTTAACGATTTCTTTCGTTTCTAAAAAAAACATAATTCTTTTAATTTTTAATTTTTAATTCTCAACCCATCCCTGTAACTATTCTTTCTCCCAGTTCCTTACTTAACAAACGTTTAATAATATCCAGGTCGATTCTCTCTTTCATCAATACCCTGCATTTATCTTCGTTGTCCGAATCTTCCTTTATTTTCTTGTTTAATTCCTTTATTCGATGATTAATATAAGCGTACTTTAATGTAAAAATCTCATGAATTATCTGCCGTTCAAGCGTTTCACGTTCTTTTGATTTTTTCCTTTCTTTTTCGTCTTTTTTGATTCCTGTATTGTTTTCCGGCGCAATAAAATATTTACTCAGTTGATATTTGGAACTTATCATATCCGCTGCAAGGCGGCTTATTTCGTTGTCGCAGTTTGCTAAAAAATATTGTTTTGCAACAAAATTTTTATTTCCGCTATTAGCAACAGCCTCTTCAAGTATGCGTTTGTAAAGTGGCGTTTGCAATTCGATATCATCATTATCAAGCTCCGATTTAATATATTGAGCAACGGTTGTTTCCGAAACCGTTTCCGAACCGTCTTCGGAAGTTGTAACTTCTTTAAAAAGAGTCTTTTCACCGTGTTTGATGATATATCGAACAAGTAAAGCCTCATATTTTTTGAAAGGAAATGTTTTATTTTTTGTCTTACTGCCAATTATCTGTTCCGTTTTGACAAGTTGCTTTTCCGCATTTTCCGGTCTTTGTGTTTCAATATTGTTATCCGCATCCTCTGTTTTTACTGCTGCAACTTGCGTGGGAACAGTTAAGTACGAAGATTTTGCAGGTCTTTGGAGACGTATCCGGGAAATCTCGTTGATAAGAATCTCTTCGCGTTCTTCAAACAGAAAACTACATTCTTTGATATATACGGAACGTATAATGCTATCCGGAATGACAGCTACCGATTCTATAATATTCCTGATCATGGCGGCTTTCCTGATCGGGTCGTCAGCGGCGTCCTTCAGTAGCAAATTTGCCTTGAAACGGATAAAATCGACCTCATGCTCTTTTATGAAAAGATTGAAATCAAACGAATTGCGCGAGCGTGAAAACGAATCAGGATCTTCGCCATCAGGCAGCAATACGACTTTCACGTTCATTCCCTCTTCGAGAAACATGTCAATACCTCTGATAGCCGCTTTTATGCCTGCGATGTCGCCGTCGTAAAGCACCGTGATATTGTTTGTAAAGCGGTGAATCAGCCGTATCTGTCCATTTGTAAGCGATGTCCCGGACGAAGCCACAACATTTTCAATTCCTGCCTGATGCATCGAAATTACGTCGATATAACCTTCTACAAGATAGCATTTATCGGCTTTTACAATGGATTGTTTGGCAAAAAAGATTCCGTACAGTTCATTGCTTTTGTGATATATCTCACTTTCAGGCGAATTAACGTATTTGGCAACTTTTTCTTTCTTTCCGAGAATACGTCCTCCGAAGGCAACTATCTTGCCGCTCAGCGTTTGCACCGGAAAAATCACACGTCCGCAAAAACGGTCGAAAACGACGCCGTCATCGCGTTTGTATACAAGTCCGGTTTTCAACAGATATGTCTCGTTAAAACCATTCTCCAATGCCGTCTTATACAAGTCATCGCGTTTGTTGAGGCTATATCCGAGTTGAAATTTGCGAATAATATCATCACGAAAACCGCGTTCACGAAAATAAGACATGCCTGTAGTCTTACCCTCTTCATGCTTATAAAGCCTTGATGTAAAATGACTTTGCGCCCAATTGTTCACAATCATCATACTTTCGCGCTCGCCTTTCGATTGTTTTTCTTCGTCCGTCAGTTCACGTTCTCTAATTTCTATGTTGAATTTCTTTGCAAGATAACGAAGCGCCTCATTATAAGACATTTGTTCATGCTTCATGATAAATTGAACAGATGTTCCGCCTTCGCCGCATGCAAAACATTTGCAAATATTTTTTGCGGGAGAAACATAAAACGAAGGGCTGCTATCCTCATGAAAAGGACACAAGCCTACATAGTTCACCCCTCTTTTTTTAAGCGTAACAAAATCGGAAACAACATCTACAATATGTGCTGCCTCATAAATTTTATCAACGGTCAACTTGTCTATCATCTTTCAAAATGTACTGTACATTGAAACCGCAAAAATAATAAAATTTTCCATTCGCCGCAATGAACTTTTCGTAAGGCACAGTGAAAATGCATCTTAATTTGTCAAGATTTTTAAAAATTTCATAGCACATCAGATAAAGCCGCCGACTGGCAGGCTGGCTACATCCATAGCCCGTAGCGGATTTCTGGCTTTTTTCGGAAGTTGCGCTGGAAAAGGACGAATTTTTGAAAAAACGTTACAATTAAAATGTATTTATCCTGTCGCAAGACATTGTTTACTCGTTTGTATGTATTCTGAAAATTTAATGTTATCTTTGTAAATAAAAAAACGAAATGACAACACGATATAACTTTGACGAACATATTGATAGAAAGGGAACTGACTGCATAAAATTCGACTTGCTCAACGAACGCTACGGGAGAGAAGACTTGTTGCCGCTTTGGGTAGCTGATATGGACTTTCGTACACCCAATTTCATTGTTAATGCATTGAAAAAGCGTTGCGAACATCCTGTTTTCGGTTATACTTACCCCGCCAGTGACTATTATGAGAGCATTATTGACTGGGTAAAAGCGCTTCACAATTGGGAAATCGAGCGTGGGTGGCTAAGTTATATTCCGGGCATTGTCAAAGGAATCGCGTTTGTAATCAACCATTTCACCCAATCGGGCGACAAAGTTATTATTCAGCCGCCGGTATACCACCCTTTCCGTTTTGTTCCCGAATACCTGAAACGTGAAGTTGTTTACAATCCGTTAAAACTCGTAAACGGCTGCTATCAAATGGATTTTGACCATCTCGAATCCGTAATTGATGGACAGTGCAAGATAATGATTCTTTCAAATCCGCATAATCCTGCCGGAATGGTATGGAGTAAGGAAGTTTTGCAGAAACTTGCACATATATGCCTGAAACATGATATATTGGTTGTTTCCGACGAAATTCATGCCGAAATGGTTTATCCCAAATATACTCACTATCCGTTTCCGACAGTTTCCGAAGAAGCGGCGTCGTGCAGCATAACCTTTATGGCGCCAAGCAAAACATTTAACATTGCAGGAATAATAGCCTCATATTCAATTATTCCGGACAACAAAATCAGGAAAGAGTTTTATTCTTTCCTGAAGGCAGGCGAGTTTGACGAAGGCTCAATATTTTCATATACGGCAACTGTCGCCGCATACCGTCACGGTAACGAATGGAGAAAACAAATGATTGAATATGTGATGAATAACATAAAATTTATTGACAGTTTTCTGAAATGCGACATGCCGCAAATAAAGGCGTATATTCCTCAAGCCTCTTTTTTGGTGTGGCTTGATTGTAGGGAATTGGAACTATCTCAAAAAGAACTTGTTAACTTATTTGTGAATAAAGCCCGGCTCGCACTCAACGACGGCTTGATTTTCGGCAGGGAAGGCGAAGGATTTATGCGTATAAATGTCGGCTGTTCTCGCGCTTATCTCGAAAAAGCCATGAATCAACTTTGTGAAGTGTTAAGGCGCTGAAATGCAAACTTCCTCGTTTTACGGCAAATTGAGAGACTTGCTTATGGGCACGACATAATGAAAGCGTTACATATAGCAAAAACTTATCCTGGAACAAACAAAATATATTATCGTGAATTGAAGGACAATCAAAAAAATAAAAAATTTTGACCATTCAGGCGCTAATTTTAACCATTCAGATACTAAATTTTAACCTTTATAGGATAAAATTTATTGTTTGTTATTTTTATTTTTTATACCTTTGCAGCAGAATTTAAGAATATTTCATTATACAATATAAAAAAAATGAATACCAGTAGATTATCATTACATCTTCTCTATCCCGACACTCAAATTCGGATGGCAGTTTCATATTCTTTATATCTTCTTAGCATTATTTTTTTGTATATCTTGAAATATTTTTTAGGAGAACTATTTTTTAGAAAGAGGGAGCACCACACAGACGTATTTTTATTTAAACAAATATCAACATGAAGTATTTCTGTATTAATTTATTCCAGCCTGTACGAAAGGTTTGAACTATAAAATATATAAAGGGATATGAAACCAACAATCTGTAACAACAAGTCCCGCATATACAGGGACATTTTATTAGCCGCAGACGGAATGTCGCGCAACTGGCAGAGGAAATGCCCGCATGTCCGTGCAGGAACGCGGCATGTTGCTCGTACTTTTTTATTTCCTGACTATCGTGATTTATAACAAAAAACAGACGTTATATGAAATGCAAAAATTGCGGATGGGAAAATCCGGAGAATAATATAAATTGTGAAAAATGTAAAGCACGGTTGATAAGGACAGATGCCGAAGAACCGTCATTTTATCAGTCGAATGTACAATCGGACAATCGATTGAAGAAAACAGCCTTTGAAACCGGCATATCCGGTTATTCGAGAGAATCCGACCATAGCGAACAGGTCAAAGCAAACATTTGTTCCAAATGTGGATATCCCATAAGAGCAAATGACGTTTCCTGTCCGAATTGCGGAAACTCGCCGGAAATGCAAAAGACTGTTGTAAACAGCAAGAACATAAGACAGGATACTGTAAGACAGGATATCGCTAATCCGTGGATAGCGTCGAAGATCGAAAAAAGAGCCTGTACGCTGACGCCTGTTGTAAAGGCTGGCGAAACAGCCGATAAAGCCCCGTTATCGTTTAAAGGTAATGATATCATCCTGACACGCAAAAATACCGAAAAAGGTAATAAAACGATAACCACGAAGACGCAGGCTATCCTGAAATATATCGACAGATCCTGGTATATAGAAGACAAAAGCGAATTGAAGACGACATTTGTTCATGCCGGCGAAATGAAACAACTGAAGTCGGGCGATATAATCCTGATGGGAGACAGGCAGTTCATTTTTAACGATTAGAGGCAAGAAGATGAAAAAAGTTGTTCAGAGATGTGATTTTAAGACAAATGACCGTATAGACAACCGGTATATTGTCGATACGGTGTTGGGAGAAGGTTCTTTCGGCAAAGTATTCAAAGTTCGTCATCTCAACGGCAACGTATATGCACTTAAATTGTTGAAATTATGGGAAATACATCCTGACATACGCGACCATCTGATCGACCGTTTCGAGATGGAATATGAGACGGGACAAATAGAAAGCCCTTACCTGGTACAGTCTGCCGGCTACGGTTATGTTTCGGGCAACCCATATATTGTAATGGAATACTGTCCAAACGGCGATTTGATACGGTATGCCGACGGCAGGATGCAAGTGGACTTTGATATTATCGGACGACAAGTATTGTATGGATTGCGCGACCTGCACAAATGTGGTAAAGTGCACCGTGACCTCAAACCGGAAAACGTACTGTTCAAGGAGGACGGCACAGCCGTATTGACGGATTTCGGCATTTGCGGCGACAGGAACAAACGAATGACCGAACGTAACCTGCTGGGCAAACCGACGCAGATTTTCGGCACGTACGGATACATGCCTCCCGAACAGATAAAGCCCAAGCGCGGAGAAGCCACCGTGCTCCCGACTACGGACATCTTTTCGTTCGGCGTTGTCATGTATCAGTTGATTACCGGCTATCTGCCCTTCGGAAAATTGGATTCGCCCAACGACCTTGCCACATATATTAGGCGCGGGAGGGAAGGCGACTGGGACAGGACGGTATTGAACACCTCCACAAGGTGGAAACATTTCCGGAATATCATCGAAGGATGCCTTGCGCCTGATTTTAAAACCCGCATACAAACGATAGACGAAGTATTGAAACTATTTCCCGGCGACCGACCAAAATTACAAGACCCGCAGTCGTTTCAGGAAGAAGTGGTTAACGGAGTATTGCTCCGCATAATGCAGGGAGAAGAATATGGCACGGTTTACAAACTAAACGACATGCTGAAGGATGGAAAAAGAATTGTTACAATAGGACGGAAATTTCCAGATGTTTTCAACTCGATTTCCATATTGGAAACAAACAGTTTTTATATATCACGCAGACATTGCACGCTGGAATGGGATGCTACTTCTCGCGCGTGGTACATACGCGACGGCCAAGCAAACAGAACGGTCTGGGGCGGATGGGAAAAATCCGGCAATGGAACGTATGTCAATTCCATCGCTGTCTCAACCGATGGTATTGTTTTCCGTCCGGGAGATATTATATCTATGGGAGACGTGAAAATGAGAGCAGAAGGATATTAAACAGGAAAATTAAGATAAACAAAAACAATATAAATATTTTCAGTATTAACAGTTTAAATAAAAAAATATGGCAACACAAGCAACAGAAATTTACAAGAGAACAGTAAGTGGTTCTATCGGAGCTGGTATCGGTTCTGTTTTTGGGTCGGGCAAATCGTATTATATCTTGGAACACAAAACAAGTTCCAGATATCACAAAGCCGGCGAATCTCAGGAAATAATTGTCAATCAGATTGAACTTGGACGAGATCCCAAATGCCAAGTGCAATATGACGAATCTTTCACAACGGTGAGTCGTCGTCATGCCGCTATCGCCAGAGACGGAGACAATTGGAAAATCATCAGTCTTTCGGAAACCAATTCAACTTTGGTAAACGCTCAAAGGATTGAACACGAAAGGTATCTGCAAAACGGCGACGAAATACAATTGTCATCGGGCGGACCAAGATTAGGCTTTATTCTTCCGCAAGGAAGACAGGCAAATGTCGGCAGTATCGGACTCTCTCGCCGCTTAAGCCTGTTTCATCACCAAGCATTACGTCCCTATAAGCAAGCCATTACGGCATTGTCCGTATTCCTTTTGCTTGTAATAGCGGGCGCTATCTGGTGGGGAACGGAAAATCAGAAAAAACAGAATAAAATATTGGAAGATCTGAAGAAAGCGGAGATAGCAGTGATTAAGGCACAGGAAGATTTGAACACTGCACATGAGAAACTTGACGAACTTACTGAGGAAAACAGAAAACTTATTGAGGAAAATAAGGAGGTAGATTTACAAAGTTACAATCAGCATGTATTCGCTATTTCGCTGGATGAATTGGTTTGGGAGTTGCCTACGGGCGAAAAATTTACTTTGTCTCAAAAAGGAATTATCGGAAGCGGTTTTCTCTTAAACGACGGAAGGTTTGTTACGGCAAGGCATGTCCTGGAGCCATGGTTTTATTATCCTTATTTGTCCGAAGCGGCGCACGAATATTATCGTGGGGTAAATTATGCTGCTTTCAATCAGGGAAAAGTATCTGCCAGATACACTGGCATATCTTCAGCCGGTGATAAGATTTCATTTACCAACGAGCAAATCATCTGTAACAGGGCTAATGACAAAATATCCAAAGAGCCTTATAAGTCGGATGCTGACGCCATCGTAAGGACATCGACCAATGACAGAGACGATTGGGCTTTTTACCAAACAAGCAAAACTTCGGGACTGAAATTCAACAATGAGAGATCCGAAAAACTTGCGCAGAATGTGCAGTTGTACATACTTGGTTTTCCAGGAGGCGCTGAAGACATTAATAATCTCAGGCCGTTATACTCTTCCTGCGTAACATCTCTTAGCGGTCAGGAAAACGGGCTAATATTGTCGTCAAATGACAATACCGCTTCCGGCAGTTCGGGAAGTCCGGTATTTGTCAGGGAAAACGGAGAACTGATAATTATAGGACTTGCTTCGGGACAAAACGTTTTGAAAGGATCGAAAGGCATAATCATTCCCATTTCCGAAGTGAGAAGATAATGGAAAAATAAATATCCGTTATGAAACAAGTAATATTGCTGAGCATACTTATTCTTTTCTGCCGGAATGGTTTGAAAGCGCAGATTCTTGATTTGCCGGAAATGCCGAAAACCACAAAGCAGCCGTTAGCATCAGTACCCGTTGAAAACCATATAAAAAGCAATCTTTTTATAATACGGCTGGATTATCAGATAAAAGATAAGTCAACGGGAAAAGATTCACATTCCGATCGCGATGCAAATCCAGATTTCGGAACCGTATATAATTTCGGAATAAAAACGTCCGGCGGCTATTATACGAATTCAAGGGCAATATTTACTTGGCTTTACGATACGAATTTCACCCCCTCCGGAAGCACAAAACAATACTCGCTCGCCATATCCGGAACAAGTTACAGAGATTGGAACGGTAAGGAATACAGAAAACCAGATTTTCCGATCGGAAATATCCCCATGTCAAGCGACAGCATCTTTTTTATCCGGAATAAAGCATTCCACGGACTTGAGCCTGTAGCGGATGCGGAAGCGAAGAAGGGATGGTTTGTATGGATTGTTCAGACTTCGAAGGACAAAAAAGATGTTTTTTCGCTTGAATTTTTCCCCGCCGGACAGAACGGCAAGCGGAAAATTCCGGATAAATCCGTTTCCGATAGAATAATTATTGGAGGATTATATGTTACGCAGTCAACGTCAAATCCGAAACAGGCAAATTTGTCAGGCTTACTGTACAAAAATAACAATAAATGGTTTGTCAAACATATTCCAGTGGAAGACGACCATTCGGAAGAGAAGGCAATCGTAACAAATGACAAAAAAGATTGACGAAATAAAGAAATGAAAGCATTGAAAATCAGACTGGCAGCACGCTGTGAATCCGCCGGCCGACAGAAAAATGAAGATAATTATCAGATAGGAGATAACTTGAATGATGATCATTGGGGTTTTTCGACGGACGCAGAAATAGAACTGTCCCCAAAAGGGACTTTACTGGTTGTAGCCGATGGAATGGGTGGACTCAAGTCCGGGGAAGTAGCTTCGAGCATAGCGGTAGAAACAATAAAAAAATGGTTTTCATCCGAACGCTTGACGAAAGACACAACATCTTCTCCGGAAGCAGTTCGCCGGCATGTCAAAAAAGCGATTCAAGCAGCCGACCATGCCATCAAGCATGAAGGTGCAGACGACAAATCGAAGAAAGGAATGGGCAGTACGATAGCGCTTGCATGGCTGCTCGGCGAACAGGTACATGTGGGCTGGTGCGGTGACAGCCGTGTGTACAGGTTCAATCCGGCGAACGGACTGACACGCTTAAGTCACGACCATTCGTTTGTCCAGGAATTGGTGGATTTAGGCAAGCTGGAACCTGAACTGGCTTTCGACTATCCCGATAGTCATATCATTACACGCAGTCTGGGTGATTTGCGCAGCACGGCCAATCCCGATATTAAAAGTTTTCCGCTTCGGAAAGACGATATATTCCTGTTGTGCAGCGACGGCTTGACAGGCGTTTTGCGCGACAGAGAGATAGAGGTGATTTTCAGGGATAACCGTCGAGATATGGAAACCCTTCGCAATGCGCTATGGACTGCCGCATACGAAGCCGGATGGAATGATAATGTTACGATTGTACTTTGCGAAATTCTGTCGGAAACGGAGGAAGTAGCAACTAAAAATTCTCCGGCGTGGTTTTCTCCGGCATGGCTTATCGATACAGTTTCTCTTACAGGCAAAAAAGAGAAAAAGGAAGAAAAAGAAGATGAGGAAGAAAAAGAGGAAAAAGAAAGTAAGAAAGAAAAAGAGAGAAAGAAAATCGTTAAATGGTTGAAAATTTTAATCCCGTTACTGTTGGCAGGAATTGCTGTCGGTACAGGCGCATATTATCTGTTTAAAGGAAATTTGTCTAAGAAAAAAGTCTCTGACAATCCGACAATCGTACAAAAAGATAGCGTCAATCGCAATTCCAAAGATACTTTAAAGGAAAATATCTGGCAACCTGTTCTTCAACCGGAAAATAATACCGACGATATCGACAACCATGAGGAAGTTGTTGTCAAATATATCTCGGTAAAAGGAACAGATTACGAGATTAAAACGGATGAACAGGGAAACAGGTTTTTGGAGTATCTCGTAAAACAGGGAGATTCATTTTACAAAATTGCGATTTTGTTTAAAGGATTGACGCCGGAAAACGGTGTATTCGGAAGCGCTATTATTAAATTCAATCCCGATATTGATACAATAAAATTTGTAATAAGACGGGGCGAAATATTAAAAATCCCATTAAGTGATGCACAGTAAACAGGAAACGATTTCATTCTTTCCTGCACATTGCAGGAGACTTTCTACATTATGTATATTGTCTGAATGTATATTGTCCGAGCCTTTCCGCGACACTGTTACATGTTATTAATTTTTCATTACTAAAAAAGGACATCTAATCATATATTACAAAATATGAAGGAAGGTACAATATTTGACAAGCGTTACCTGTTGAAGGAGCGTATAGGAAGTGGCGGTTTTTCAAAAGTCTGGCTAGTGGAAGACATTAAAACCAAACTCGTAATGGCTATGAAAATATATGCTTCCGGAATGAGTTTGGACAAAGAAAGCATCGATGTCTTTGCCAAAGAGTTCGCTATTGTTTTTAAGTTGAACCATCCGAATCTTCTGCGACCGAACTTCTATGGAGAAGTAAAAGGAATACCTTATCTGACATTGCCTTATTGCAAAAACGGTTCCGCTTTAAGTATAGCAGGAAAAACAGACGAGACCATGGCGTGGCGGTTTCTTCACGATGTGGCTTCCGGTCTTGCCTGTCTTCATTCGCAGAAATCGCCGATCATTCATCAGGATATAAAACCCGACAATATCATGATTGATGATGAGCGTCATTTTCTGATTACGGATTTCGGTATCAGTGAAACATTGCGTTATACGCAACGGCAAAATGTCAATGCCGGAGGTACTACCGGTTCCCTGGCATATGTCGCCCCCGAACGTTTCGGTCCCACTTCAAGTCCTATCATGGCGAGCGATATATGGGCGCTGGGCGCAACTTTGTTTGAACTGATAACCGGCGATTTACCCTTCGGACCGAGTGGCGGACTGATACAAAAAAGCGGTGCGGAAATTCCCGAAATAGAGGGAAACTATTCCAACGATCTGAAAACGATAATAAAAAGATGCCTTTCATTGAATCCGTGGGACAGACCCAAGGCTGATGAGATAGTCGAACTGGCAAAAAATCCACTACTACTACCGCCGCCGCCACCTTCATACCTTTTGCGGATCATTTTTGCCTTACTGGCGGTTGTATTTTCTACAGGCATGGGCTGGTATCTGTATCGTAAATACAACCCTGTCCATCCTGATACTGTTAATTCTGGTATTACAATAAACAAAGATACCCTCCCCTGGAATATTATTGATTCGCTGCCTCATGCGGATACGCTCAATAACAATAGAGTAAATGATCGTCAAGACACTGTTCCCGTACCCTCCCTGCCGAAAAGCGATACGATAACCAATGTCACAGAAACTGACGAGCTGGAGTCGAAAGACACGACACTCCCGCAAACAAAGCCGAAACTGCAAATACAACCCAAACCAATATCTCCGAAACCTGATACGGATTACATGCAGGAAGGCACCAAATACTATAACAGTGGCGACTACAAGAGAGCTATTGAAAATTACAGGAAAGTCGAAGAAGATCCTTCCGGCGGAGCCGAAGCCAGAATCAGGACGTCGGAAAAATGTCTGGAAATATTGAAGTCTGCCGACAGATATTTTAAAACCGAAGAGTTTGAAAAGGCAAAAGCAGAATATGAAAAAATCTTGAAGGAAAACCGCTCCGACCGCAACGCAAAAGCAAAAATCGAAATATGTAAAAAGGAATTAGGTATTAAAGCAATAAAAACATTATGAGTAAAACGTTTATTTTGTCAGCAGTTATCTTGTTCCTCAATGTCCTCGCTACAACGGGACAGGAAGTGTCGTACGCGAACAGTAAACTGAAAGAGACAGGCGATTTGCTATCGGTGGAGTGTCGCAGTGATTTCGGAGTAAATATACCGGATTGTCTGACGGTTATAAAGGGAAAGGAAATTGTTGTAGAGTATGATTCATCCCAAATCATTTCACATCTGGGTATTTCGCTGTTCGCCAAAGAAACAAAAAAGGCAGTCAATACGGTTGTGTGTAATTTCATTGAGCGTATTTTGCTTGAGCTTGTCTTGCAGGCAACTCCTGAAGACATGTTCCGGAAGATGGAAGAATACAAGATTGCAATTAGTAAAAACGGGCAGATATACAACATATCCAGAATAAAGTCCTTGCCGTCCGTACTTGAAAAAATCCGGCATGACACGCCGTTTGCCATACAAAAAGAACAGAAAACATATACAGCCGTCTGGGATTTCAACGACGGAGATATACTGTCGATAACATTTCCTTCGGACAGGGAATTGGTAAGCGGCGAAAACAAAAAGGAAGCCGACGAGATGTTAAACAAAGCGCTTTCGGAATATCAATGCCGGCAAAACATTTCTTTGGATACCATATATTCAAGTTACGGATTGACGTTTATCCCCGAAACAAATATTTATAAAAAAGAAGGACTATACTATATAACCGACTCTATTAACGAAAATGTTTATTACGCCAAACAGTCGGACAGTCTGTTTTGTATTGTGGATGACGACAGCAATGTCCTTGCCTCCGTTTCAAATCTGTTTCAGGGACATATTTCCGGTTCAAACGTCATGCTGGAAGTGAAACATCATGGATACGGCAATTTACAACCCGAAATACGCATTTCGTTAAAGGATTTTGTTTGTCTGTTCAGGAATGATTTTAATTTGTATTGCGCCGTTCGGGACAAGGAAACAGACGAAATGAGCATCACGCTGGTATTGTATAACAAATACCTGGATTACATACACCTGCTGTCGGTAACAACAACAAAAACACAGGTATTGCAGCGTAAAGACATCCTAAAAGCAGATTTTTACTCCAACATACCTCAGTATCATATTTAAACGGTTCTTTACGAAAACAACATAAATTTTTTTATACAGATTAATTATGAGAAAAATAAGATTTTGGTTTACAACAATTGGATGTCTCCTTATGACGGAAAGTTTTGTATGTGCCCAGAAAACGGTCAATACGAGAGAAGATATTAAGGTATTTATTAATGAAGGCGTTAATAATAATGCATTAAGAATAATCATGGAAAAAAACGCTTCCAAACTTTTGAGCGCCTTCAACCGTGCGGCTCGCGAGAAGAAGAAACCCGTAATACCCCAAGACATCATTGAAGCAAGAGCGCTTGAAAAGATCAATGATCTTTGGCAAACAAGCGCGATGGTATGCGAGAAAATACATATTGATGAAAATTGCGTGACTACTGTTTACGGCGACTATCAGATCCGTAATATTCCGATTATTATGATTTCCGCATCGAAGACGACAAAAAAAGAAGAAATCGCCATCCATTTCAACCTCAACGGAAAAATTTCGGACGTCAATATCACGCTGCAGGAACATCAATATGTACAAATACTGGGAGAAAGCAAAATAGTGGAAGATATTGTAAACAGAAACAAAATACTCGACTTTATCGAGAAATTCAGAACCGCATACAATTGCAAGGATATTGATTACCTTGACAATGTCTTCAGTAATAACGCACTGATCATTACGGCGACCGAAATACGCCAGCAACCAAATTCCGACCAGGCAATAAGAGGTTTGAACGATAAAGATTACAACTTTCAGATTCAAACCAAAAAAGAATACTTGAAAAATCTCAACGAAAAGGTTTTCAAAAAAAACAGGTATCTCAATATCGTTTTTGATTCCGTAAAAGTACTCCAACATCCAGGATATGACAATATTTACGGAGTAACGGTGAAGCAACAGTGGAATTCACCCAAATACAGTGACGTCGGCTATCTGTATTTACTGATCGACTGCCGCAGGGAGAACGAAATGCAGATTTTTGTAAGGGCATGGCATCCAGAAGATTATTTCGATTTCGGTAAGTTTGACAGATTCAGGTTTAACAATTAAAATCAGGAGAATAAGATGAAATACGGTTTTTATTTTTTTGCATTAATGCTATCGATAACAGGCAACATGACTGCCCAGGAACTGAAATATGAACAGACGCCGGAAAACATTGCCTATAACGGAGAGGGGAGATATGCAATTATTATCATACGCGCCAATAATTCCCTGGAACTGGAATTTTCAACAAACCTCGACGGAGACAGATCGGTCATAAAAAAGATAGAAAAAAACGAGGTAGGTAATCAAACCGAATATACGCTGACTTTTGACGCCTTGCAGGTGAACGAAGCAAAGTTACAGATCCAAAACAAAAAATATAACCAGCTTATTATACAATTCAAACTGTCGCCTAACGGAGCTGTCGCCTTCGTTGTAAAAGACCCCGACGACCCCGACAACGCCCCCTGTCACATAAAACATAAAAAATACGGCGACAAGTTTTTTCTGGCTGCAAACTATGAAGGAGCAAAAGACGAATATTCGTCTTCGCTGGAATGCTGGCCTGAAAACGAACGAGGGGTGGCAACTGTCAAGCGAAGGCTTGCCGATATCGAAACCATTTCCTATCTCATGGAAGAAATCAAAAACACTGACGACAGGAAAAAGATATATGAACTGTATGATCAAGCATACAGGTTGAATCCGGCAGACAAAGACATGGAAGAAAAAAAAGAGAATGTTTTCAAAGATTATACAGGTGGTACGGTAAAAGACGGCAACAGAAATCAGCCCCATTACGCGCTTACTTACGAATATGGAACAGACGCGCCGGCAGGCCTTTCCGCAGGTATTTACAAACCGGAAAAGATCGGCGCATATTTCACGTTGCGTTTAAATCCGCATATATTTGCCATGATGAGCAGTAACACGAAAAAATCTTTCAAAGCCGAATTTAATACATCCGCCGGATTATCTGTTCCGGTCCTGACCACCGAACATGTCAGCTTCTGGACATTCCTGGGGGCAGGTTATACGGGAGTTGCTCAACACATGAAGAAATCTTATACATCAAGCGATTACAAGACTTATCTACATTCGGCCGTATCGCCTGAAGCCGGCATCCTGATGAAAATCCCGCTGCAGGGCACGGACAGAATTGTTTTAAGATATACTTTTCAGTACCGTTATGCACTCGACAGGGAAAATGGTGATTTTATCGGTAACATACAAAATGTTATCGGCGTTGGATTTAATTTCTGATATTTTGTATAAACCAAATAATTGTAAATCGTATGAAAACAGTAGTTAATATCATTTTGAAATGTTTTGTTTTGACTTTTCTGATCTTGCCGTTCAATTCATGTACGCTGGACCCGGTTCCTGCGCTTTCCGGTACGGTAACGGATGCGGAAACGGGAGCAGCATTGAATAACGCCTCCGTCAGCATCATTCTTCAAAACAAAACGTTTCCCGTCACAACAGATATTTACGGCATGTATAAATATGAAAGACTGGGAAGCGGATCGTTTAATATCTCCGTATCTTGTGATGGATACGAAGAACACAACAGTACGGTTACGCTTCATGAGAACGACTTCGTCTACAATATACAACTTTCGAAAAGAAAATATAACTTTACGGGTGTTGTAAAAGATGCCGATACGAAAGAGGTTTTGCCCGGAGTAACAGTCATGTCGTCAAACGGTTCGCAAACAACAACGAACAACAGCGGCGCCTATACTTTCGAAAACCATCCGAAAGGCGCTTATACGCTTACCTTCTCAAAAGATGGGTATAACGGAAAGACGGAATATATTACGATTCCCGACGACAGTTACCTCTCTACCGAACTTGTGTCGAAAACGTTGAATATAACCGTTGCTGTCGATGATTATCTGGCAATAAGCGACGGAATCTATTTCTGGCTGACTTTCGGAAGCGCTACCGTTCAATATTATTACGATATATTAAAGACTTCCGAAATATCTTCGGACGAAGAAATCATCAGCGCCTTGAAGAAGGAGGAGATTATCGATATTAATTATACAGGAATCTACGGTTACAATCATTCCGAAAATACCTCCTATACGATTTGTGCCATCGGGATTGATGCGCAGGGGCGAACAGGACCGCTATACAAAAGAACCGTTTCAACAAAGGGAGCTTCATCCCAACCGCAAGCATCAATCGACATCAAAAGCATTTCAGGAAGCCGTATAGACTTCGGCACAACCAAAAATTCATATTGCAATTCCTATTCGCTTATTGTGTATAATGCTACTTCTTATGACTATCCGGATATTTATTTTGCAGCACGTGTGTATAAATACGGTAATCCATATACGGATAACAAAAGTTTATACGTCACAATCGATCCGTCCAACCCATATACATGGATAGCTACCCTGGGATACGATGCTTCCGGCAACAATTCCGGCGTTGTGAACGTAAAGGCAGTCAACAACACTACCGGAGAGGTACTGCGTTCGACTGCAATAGATGTTCGTTCGGACATTCACGGTAGAAGCGACAAGGCCGTAAAGGAAAAAGACATGAGCCGGGAAAAATTAAATGCAATCATTGAAATCATTTCGAAAGAAAAGCAATAAATGGTATTATCTCTTCCCCATCAGGTTGCGGGCGCTTCTTGCGGCATGTTCGAGGATTTCGCCTTCGCCTTCGACTTTTCTGTTTTGCATCAGGAGGCGGCCGTCGCAAACGACCGTATCCACACAGTTGCCGTTTGCCGCATATACGAGATTTGAAACAAAATTATGATTGGGCGTAAATACCGGCGCACAAAGATCTATCAGGCATAAATCCGCCCTCATGCCTTCCATGATTATTCCCGTATCTGTTTGGAGAATATCCGCTGCCGTTTTTGTTGCCGCTGCAAGCATTTCGTCGCACGCAAGCGCTTCCGGGTCTTTCCGCCATGCTTTTCCCAAAAGCGAGGCCAGTTTCATGGCCTCAATCATGTCGAGACTGTTCGACGATGCGCAACCGTCCGTTCCGAGCGTCACTCTTATACCAGCTTCTTTCATTTCCTTGAACTTGAAGCGATAGCCGGAGGCGAGTTTCATGTTCGACGCCGGATTATGCACAACGCCGACGCCCGCATCGGCAAGTATCTTTATCTCCTCGTCGTCAATATGAACGACATGCGCCAGAACAAGATTTGGCGATAAAATCCCAAGTCTGTGCAAGTAGCGAACAGGAGTAAGGCCAAAATTTTCGACGCAGTTTGCTGTTTCCTGTTCGGTTTCGGCCAAGTGCATCTGTATCATTATGTTGTTGTCTTTTGCAAAAGCGAAAACCCATTGCAGCAGTTCGCCCGAGACGCTGTATATTGCATGAGGGCCGGAGGCATAGCGGATTGTTCTTTTCATTTGACAATCCGCATTTGACAGAAATCTTTTATACCCTTCTTCTATCCTGCGTTTCGATTTTTCCATCAGGTCCTGTCTGAAAAAATCGAAACACGCTTCCGATAAAAAAGCGCGCAAACCCATCTCTGCAACTGCTGCAGCCGTTGCGTCAAGATGATAATACATGTCGAAAAAGGTCGTTGTCCCGCTTTTGATCATTTCAAGGCAGGCAAGACGCGTCCCCTGATAAACGTCCTCTTCGGTCAGTTTTGTTTCGAGAGGCCAGATTTTTTCTTCAAGCCAGGATTTCAGCGGCATATCATCCGCATAACCGCGAAACAGTGTCATTGCCGCATGGGTGTGCATATTGATCAAGCCGGGTATTACGGCTTTATTCGTACCGTCAATCAACGTAATATCATGCGAACAGGCGATCTCTTCAAATCTGTTTTCATACGTTTCGCCCACATGAATTACGGATTTTATAATACCGTCTTCATCAATATAAATATTTTTCAATTCGCCGTCTAAAAGAACGTTTCTTATATAAATACTCATTTTACCGGTAATTTCTGTAAAATTCCGCAACTGCTTCAATTCCTTTATAAAACATGTCTAGCGGAAAACTTTCGTTCGGCGAATGTATGGCGTTTTTTTCGAGGCCGAAACCCATCAAAACACTCTTTATACCAAATATTTTTTCAAACGCCGGAATTATCGGGATACTTCCGCCGCGCCTTACCGCCAGCGGCTGTTTACCGAACGCTGCGGCAAAGGCTTTTTCTGCCGCCTTGTAGGCCGTCAAATCTATCGGACAAACGTAAGCCTGTCCTCCATGACTGTGTTTAATGTTGATTTTTACATATCCGGGAGCCTTTGTCGCGATATGGTCCATAAAAAGTTTCGATATTTTATCGGCATCCTGATGCGGTACAAGGCGGCATGACAGTTTTGCATAAGCTCTGGATGGCAAAACGGTTTTAGCGCCCTCGCCCGTATAACCGCCCCATATCCCGCATACGTCAAACGACGGACGGCAACTGTTGCGTTCAAGCGTTGAACAGCCTTTCTCCCCGAACAGTTCTTCCACTTCGATTGCCTGTTTATATTTCGTTTCGTCGAAAGGCACTTTACGCAGCATGTCTTTTTCCGTATCGGACAATTCTTCGACATCGTCGTAAAAATGAGGAACGGTAATCCGTCCGTCTTCGTCTGTAATATCTGCGATAAGTTTGCACAAGACATTTATCGGATTGGCCACCGCGCCTCCGAAATGACCGGAATGAAGGTCGCGATTGGGACCGATAACTTCTATTTCCCAATATGCCAGCCCGCGCAGACCTGTTGTCAATGATGGCGTCTCTTCGTTTACCATACTTGTATCCGATACGACTATAACGTCCGCTTGCAGCAATTCTCTGTTTGCCCGGCAAAATGATTCGAGGTTTGCCGATCCCGTCTCTTCTTCGCCTTCAAAGAGAAATTTTACGTTGCACCGCAAATCGCCTGACTGAAAGGCTGTTTCAAAACCTTTCACCTGTATCATTGCCTGTCCTTTGTCGTCGTCTGCACCGCGTGCATAAACCCTGCCGTCTCTGATTTCCGGCTCGAAGGGATTACTTTTCCACAATTCCAGCGGTTCGGGAGGCATCACGTCGTAATGACCGTAAACAAGCGCTGTCCTGGCTTCGGAAGAAACAAATCTTTCCGCATAAACAACCGGATTACCTTTTGTTTGCATCACTTCTGCGCGGCTTGCGCCCGATTTCAGCAATAATTCCTTCCATTTTTCCGCGCACAGAAGCATGTCGGCCTTATGCTCATGTTTTGAACTTACCGAAGGTATCCGCAACAGTTCAAACCATTCATGCACGAAACGTTCCTTATTTTCTTCGATGAACTTTTTCTGTTCCATATTTTTATATTGTTTTGTATTATTTATTCTTCAGGTATTTGTCAAACCATGCGAAGAACTCGCGTTGCCAGGCGATTGCATTTTGAGGGCCAAGCACCCAGTGCGTTTCGGTCGGGAATATCAGCAAGCGGGCTTCTATTCCATTCATGCGCGCCGAATTGAAAGCGGCCATGCCTTGCGAATAAGGTACGCGGAAGTCGCGTTCGCCATGAACAATCATTATGGGCGTATCCCAATTTTTAATCAGCAAATGCGGTGAATGAGAATAAGAGCGTTGTGCTGCGGCATTGGCTTTTTCCCAGGGAGCGCCGCCTGTTTCCCACTGTTCAAAAAACATTTCTTCGGTAGTGGTGTACATAAATTCCATATTGAAAATACCGCAATGTGCAAGGAACGCCTTGAAACGCCCTTTATGAGCGCCTGCGAGGTGGAATATAGAATAACCGCCATAACTGGCGCCGGTTGCGCCGACACGGTCTTTGTCTGCCCAAGGCTCTTTACATATCGCGTCGATGGCCGAAAGCAAATCTCTTTCTTCCTGTTCTCCGTGATTTTTCGAAATAGCGTCGTTCCATTCCTGACCACTGCCGGAGGTACCCCTGCGTGCAGGGATCACAACGACATACCCCTGCGAAGCCATCAGCATGTAGTTCCAGCGATAACTGAACGAAGGACCCAGCACGCCTTGCGGACCGCCGGTACAAATCAATAATAGAGGATATTTCTCTGTTGCGTCGAAATTTGGAGGATATATCACCCATGTAACCATGTCTTTGCCATCCGTTGTCTTGATAAAGCGTTTTTCCTGGACCGGAATATCAATTTTCGACAGTAAACCGGCGTTTACCTGCGAAATATCCTTTCCCTGACCATCGACAGGATTTATGCGGTATATCTCGGCAGGATTCACATAAGTGGTGCGTGTTGCTATCAGCGCATCGCCGGCCGGTTGAACGCCCTGATAGTCGTGTATTCCCTCTGTCAGTCGGGTAAATGTATTGTCTGTCAGGTCGAGTTTGAATATCTGATGCGCTTCCTGAAAGGGCGCTGTGAGGAAAAGGCTGTTGCCGTCTGCCGCCCATGCGATAGAAGAAGGGCTTGCATCCAGCGATTCGGATACATCCCTTATGTTCGTGCACGACGGAAAATCCATTATCAGCATACGTTCTTTGTCCGCTTCAAAACCTGCGCGTTTCATGCTTGACCACAAGAGTTTCGTTCCGTCGGGCGAAAACTGCGGATTCTTGTCGTATCCGGGCAGGCAGGGAGTAATCAATTTTGTTTCCCCTGTCTCCGTATTATATGCGTAAAGATCCGTATTGGTAGAAAAAGCCCAGTCTCTTCCTTTCAGTTTCTTGCAAGTATAAACAACGGTTTTGCCGTCAGGCGTCCAGGCTGTTTCTTCCATGCCGCCAAATGGTTTGCCGGGCGCATGATACGGTTCGCCGGGCATAATATCGGCAGCCGATGTTATTTTCCCCTCCTGTATATCCGCGATATAAATATGACTGTAATTGCCGTCTTTCCACGTATCCCAGTGACGGTACATCAAATCGTCGTATATCAAGACATTCGATTTGTCCAAATCTTCGTAAATATCCGAAGCGGAACATTTTTCGACCTTCGTGGATATGGCCAGCATTATCCTGTCTTCCTGGGGAGAATACAGGAAACCGTCTATGGCTTCCTTCATGTCGGATATTTGCGTTTCGTTACCGGAGACAGGGTCTATGTTACAAAGTTTTCCCTCCCGAAGGAAAGCAATTGCCTTACCGGAAGGCAGCCAGGCAAGCGAGCCTTCTTTTTGTGCGGTTCGGGTGAGTTGTTTTTTGTTCTTACCGTCCGAATCCATGACATAAATATCCGAATTGCTTTTGTTTTCGGAGATACTGTAATACGTTACCGTGTAAGCCACTTGCCGGCCGTCGGGAGAAACCGCTACATTTCCCGTCCGTCCGAATGCCCACAGGACTTCGGGCGTCTCATGCCGGTTTTCGATTTGCACGTCTTGCTGTCCGATGCAGACATTGACTTTTGGAGATTTTCCGCCTTGATTACAGGCCGTCATTATTGCTGTCATTGTTAAAATTACTGCTACTTTTTTCATATTATAAATATATTGTTTCTGTCATTTTTTTTCAACAAAGATGCAAATGTATTGAAAAAACCAAAATATTTCATACATTTGTCGCACAAATTAAAATCTATGAAATCTAACATATTGAAATATCTGTTTACTTTATACTGCATGTCAGTATCTTGTAATGCTTTTTCTCAAAAATTTGAAGTCATGAAATTCTTACCGGGAGAAATCAACGATTACCATGTAACCGACACCATGTATTACGCTGGAGAAGCGCTTTTCGACTACATCAACGGAGGCGCCGAACTCTATCTGTCATACGGATTGAAATGTATGACAGGATGCAAATACAACGGCGAAGGATTGCCGCAAATCACTGTCGAAATCTACGAAATGTCGTCGTCGCAAAACGCTTTCGGAATTTATACCCAGAGCCGCGACAAAGAGGAATATGAATACGGGCAAGGATCGCAACGCGCAAAAGATTTCCTCCTTTTCTGGAAAGACGCATACTACGTGCTTATCACATCACAAAAAGCAATGGAAAAAAGCGAAACAACAATGCAGCACATTGCCGCCATAATCGACAAATCCATCGAAACGAAAGGCGCCGTACCCGAAATAATCAATGCCCTGCCAAAAAAAGACCTTCTGCCTGCCGGATTCCTGTACTTCCATCACTACGTCTGGTTGAATGCATATCTCTTTATTGCCGACTACAATTTATTAAACATCACGGATGAAACCGATTTCGTGCTGGCCAAATACGGAAATGCCGACAAAGAACGCTGTTTCCTCTTAGCCGGCGACTATCCGGACGCTGCGGAAACCGAAAAAGCCTTTCAGCAGATCAAAGAAAAGTTTGCACCCCAAACAGACGCCCCAAGACCTGTCGTAAAAATGGAAGACGACACATGGTTTTCGACATGGACGGCAGGCAAACGACTCTTTGCCGTATTCGACGCCAAAAGCAAACTTCAAATCGAAAACATATATAACTCAATATTCACAAAATAATACTTTGACAAATCATGGAAAAAATTACCCGCAGAGAACTCTTGAAACGTACGGCTATGGTTGCCGGCTGCACGCTGCTGTTAAATCGACCCGTAAACGTTTGGGCAAACAGCAATGACAAAACAGCAAAAAGCAAAGTCATTTTGATCAGAAACAAAAACCTGTATGACGACAGCGGAAACCTTGATGCAAAAATCTGCGAAACAATGCTCAACGAAGCCGTATGCAATCTCACAGGAAAGAAAAAAAACCAGGACGCATGGAAAACAATTATCAAACCTTCCGACACCGTAGGAATTAAGACCAACGCATGGAACGGACTTCCCACACCACCGGTGATGAACGATATTCTCAAACAGAACGTTTTAAAAATCGGCGTCCCGGAAGACAAAGTAAGCATCGACGACAGAGGCGTAAAAAAGAATCCCGTATTTCAAAGCGCCACAGCGCTGATAAACATACGTCCCATGCGTACACACGCCTGGTCGGGCGTCGGATCGCTGATTAAAAACTACATCATGTTTGCTGAAAAACCCTCCGATTACCATGAAGATTCATGCGCAGTACTCGGAAGCCTGCAAGAACTGCCCATGATAAAAGGAAAAACACGCCTGCACATCCTGGTCATGTTCACACCACAGTTCCACCACATCGCGCCAAGCGCCTTCACCGAAGAATATTCATGGAAATACAACGGCCTTCTGGCAGGATTCGACCCCGTAGCCGTTGATACCGTCGGATTAAAGATCATCGAAGCAAAACGCAAAGACCATTTCAAAGAAGACAAACCCCTCAACCCGCCCGCAAAACACATCGTCGCTGCCGATACGCGCTATCACCTGGGCGTTTCCGACCCCGCAAAAATAGAACTCATAACGCTGGGATGGGACGAAAACCGTTTTGTGTGAAGAAAAAAAATGAACTGCAAAATCATTCTTGCTTCCAACTCCCCGCGACGGAGAGAATTGCTCAAAGGACTGGACATTGACTTTGAAGTACGCGTAATTCACGGTATCAATGAAACATATCCGCACGATATTCCTGTTCACGATATACCCCGATACCTTGCCAATTTAAAGGCCGACGCATACGTGAAAGAAGGCATCAGCGACGACGAACTGATCATTACAGCCGATACAGCCGTCCTCATCGACGGCCTCCTGCTCGAAAAGCCGGCAAACAGGCAGCAAGCAATCGAAATGCTAAAAACCCTTTCGGGACGCAAACATACGGTTATCACCGCCGTGACGATGACCACAAAAGAGAAGAGGAACGATTTCTCAGTCGCCTCGACTGTCCATTTCGATACGCTTTCGGAAGACGAAATCATCCGCTACGTCAATAAATACCAGCCATTCGACAAAGCAGGAGCCTACGGCATTCAGGAATGGATAGGATACATTGGCGTCAAAGGTATCGAAGGATCATTTTATAACGTCATGGGGCTGCCCGTGCAGCGGCTTTACAGAGAACTGCAGAAAAATTTCATTACATGATCCCCTCTCCCCTCCCCTCCTGACCCTCTTTATCAGTGATAAATGATAACACCGGAAAAATTTGTGTTATCAAGAAATGAAAACGCGCTTCCGCGTCGCCGTCATCGACGACGTTACAATCCTGTCATTAACGACGTGGCAATCAAGGATTTAATAATTTAAGATTTAAGATTCAAGATTTAAGATTCAAAATTTAAGATTTAAGATTTAAGATTTAACGGTTAGTGGTTAGTGGTTAACGGTTAATGGTCAGTGACAAGTACCACGTCATTGCGAACGCAGTGAAGCAATCCAGGAAAAAT
>JAITJX010000123.1 GCA_031278765.1 Tannerella sp.
GAATTCTTCTATAAGTTTAATCGGAGGTATTTCGGAGAATTTCTGTTTGACAGGCTTATGATTGCTGCCGTATCATACAAAAATGTATTTAGGTGAAACAACGGATATACATTAATAAAGAATCCAAGTGGAGTTGTCAGTGTTCAGGTTATAGACAAAAGCAAGGGCAAGTACAGGGTTGTCAAAACAGTTGGCAGCAGTTTCGAAGCCTGCGAAGTTGAAGAAATTTTCGGAGCGGGGAAGAAATGGATTAATACTCAATCCAGTAATCGTGATATATTTGCCGTGCAGGAACAGGAAGAGCGACAGTTTACGGAATACCTGCTGTCCAACGTAGAAAATATTCTGCTAAATGGCACGCAACAGGTATAACCGGGTTTTTCACATCGTTGGTTTTGATGAGATAGAAGATGATATCTTCAAGCAGGTGGTTGTATCCCGGCTTTGTCAGGCGCAAAGCAAAGTCGCCACGGTTGATTATTTGAAATCACACTGCGGCAAAATCGGGCTTGTATTTTATGATGTAACCACGCTTTATTTTGAAACGGATTACGGCGATTCGCAAGCCGGGTTTCTCCAAAGATGGTAAACACGCACAACCACAAATTGTTTTGGGCCTTTTGGTAAGTACAGACGGCTATCCATTGGCGTATTCCATTCATGAAGGCAACCAATATGAAGGGCATACCTGCTGCTTGTGGTAGAAGATTTTATAAAGAAATTTAAGTTGAAAGACGTTGTTGTAGTGGCCGATTCAGGCTTGATGAACAAGGATAATATCACCGATTTAGAGGCAAAAAGCTACCAATACATACTTGGGGCGCGGATAAAAACGGAAAGCAAAGAAATCAAATCGTGGATTTTATCATTGGAAAAAACAGATGGCTGTTTTTATGAATTGGGAAAATTACCGAAATCACGGCTGATTGCAGGATATTCTGATAATCGTGCTAAAAAACCTGAGTTCGGGATAAGAAAAATGTTTTCCGGCTAAAAATCAACGAATGGATTCTCCGCAAGAGATACATATCAATAGAAAAATGAATCATACCTCCTTTCAATTGTCCGCGGGACATTCACGGTGTATCTCCTGAGGGACAAAATCGTTCATTTTACATCGTATTCTATTGATATATAATCCGTAAACGGCTATTTCTTATCCCGAACTCAGGTTAAAAAGGACGCACACAGCCGCGAAAAAGGCATAAAGCGGCTCGAAAAAGAGTACAGGACAGAAACCTCTCACCATAAATCTATCGCAAAACTGTTTGCCAAAATTTCTGGAAAAATTCTTAAGGTGTCCCTGTGTCAAAGTCAGGAGATAAATAAATTATACAGTATCAATATTCAGATGGTTTAAGATGTAGAGAAATAAAAAAAATCGTCTCATCCCGACAAAAAGAGGTTTCTCAGAGCCTCTTTTTTTATCGGATATTTCATATTCTCAAAATATACTGAAATCTTGCGGCTTGATAACGAATCCGATTCTCAGAATACTTTTATATTGGTTATAATCGAGGAGATTTTCTCCGTAACCGTTGTAATATTGCATGAAAAAATATTGATTTTCGTTATTGTTCATTTTGAAACTCAGTTCCCACTGCGTGTTGAAAGAAAATGAATTGGCGCGCCATGAAGTGAGTAATCCTGCACAAAATCTTTTATCGGGAGTACGGTAATTGATGCCGATATGTCCAAGCCCGTTATACTTTAATATATCAAGATTATTTTCGCTGTCGATTATCGGTATCCAAAACTTCATTTGTCCCTCGATCCTGTCTGTCAACAAAAGACTTGCTCCAAAAGAGATTTTATTCCAACTCCGCGACATTAAACCGTCTTTTCCGTTGGATTCGTGTTCGAGCATCAAGATTCCTTTTCCTATATATCTGTTTTTATAGATAATGAGATGTCCAAGACCTATTCCGGAATTAAAATTCACATCTCTCATGGGGAGCGATTCTTCGAGTATGTTCCAGATGGTTTTTTGCGTAAACTGTATGAAAAGGTAGGTATTAAAAGGCAGATTGCTGCGCGTAAGTTTCTGGCTTATGCTTAATTGAAATTTTGCGTTTGAGTTGCTTGCTTTTATTTTTCCGCCAATCGGAATTCCGCCGATGAGATAGTTGTCCTTAAACAGAGTAAAATAAGGCATTCGTTCCAATTCACTCCGGATGCTGTCGGCGTTGTAGTCGGGACGATTTTTCGTGAAATATTCGATAACACGGTTTTTGATACTGTCAATTCGTTCGGCATGTATTTCGTATTTCTGTTTTTTTAATGAATCTCTTTCATTGGCGTATGAAATATTATTAATCGCCAAAAAACAAAAAAAATACAATACCTTTTTCATAAATATTTACGCAATTCTATCCTGAATGTTGTATTATTGCCCAAGTCAGAGTTTTTTACATAAATTTTTCCTCCCGGATAGGACTCGATGATTCGTTTTACGAGAGACAAGCCCAATCCCCATCCGCGTTTTTTTGTAGTATATCCTGGATTGAATATCGTTTTGAACTTTGATTTTGCAATCCCTTTTCCTGTATCTGTAACGTCAATAAATACTTTTCTGGCGCTTTCTTCAACTTTATAAGTTATGTTTCCTACGCCATTCATTGCATCAACCGCATTTTTTGTAAGATTTTCAATTACCCATGAAAACAGCGAATCGTTCATAATAACAAAGACGGGATTTTGAGGCAGTTGTTTGAATATTTGTATTTTTCCGGAAATTCTTGCACTCATGTAATCACACGAAGATTTTATTACTTCATTGATGTCAATAGGCAAATGTTCGGGATTCGAACCTATTTTGGAAAATCGTTCTGCTATTTTTTCAAGCCGTTTTACATCTTTTTCCATTTCTTTCAGGTATGAATCATCCAGTCCTTTGGTCTTCAAATATTCAATCCAGGCGATTAACGAAGAAATAGGTGTGCCGAGTTGATGTGCCGTTTCTTTTGATAAGCCGACCCAAACTTTGTTTTGTTCGGCTTTTTTGGCGCTCATCAGCGCAAGAAACGACAATATGATGAAAACGGAAACTACGGTAAGTTGAATGTATGGATACATTCTCAGATTTTTCAACACCAGCGATTCATCGTAATATACGTATTGTTTTGCATCCTCGCTTATAATAGGAGCATTTTTCGCTTTTAATTCCCGAATTTTCTTCTGTAAAAACAGCGATGAGTCTTTTGCCGGTATTTCAATATTTCTGAACCATTGCACACTGTCATTTTCAATACATACGATTATCGGGATAGATGTATTCCCTTCAATAATACTTAATATCAGATTAATATCCTGAGTTTCCGCATCAATGGAATCCGAAACAAGAATATTCATTGCTTCAGCCCATATTTCAACTCTTTTTCTTTCTTCCTGTGCGATCTTTTCACTGAAAGAATGGGAAACGACTACCGTAGCAATCGTTATACATATTGCTATAAAGATAAAAAAAATCGTCCGGATCTGTTTTGAATCGTAAATACTTCCAATCATAATTTTCAACTTGTCAATACAGAAACGAAAAAAAGTTTTATATATTGTGATGAGATGCGATAATTTGAATTGAAGATCAATGCAGCCAAACGAAGTGCGATGCAATCGATTGCTTTGGGAAGAAGTGACCCCGGTGCGATTCAAACGCACGACCTTCAGAACCGGAATCTGACGCTCTATTCACTAAGCTACGGGGCCTTTTTATCTGAAAGCAGACTGCAAAATTATGAATTATAATGCGAATAATCAAAAAAATATTAATTTTGCAAACAAAAAAAACGATATGGACGTTAAAATAGAACAAAGTTGGAAAGAGTGTTTAAAGGATGAGTTTGAGAAACCTTATTTCAAACAAATCACTGATTTTGTGCGCGAAGAATACGGAAAAAATACCATTTATCCTGCGGCAAAATTAATTTTTAATGCTTTCGACTTGTGTCCCTTTGACAAGGTAAAAGTTGTTTTGCTCGGTCAAGATCCGTACCATGAACCCGGTCAGGCACATGGATTATGTTTTTCCGTAAAGGAAGGAATACCGTTTCCCCCCTCACTGAGAAATATTTTCAAGGAAATAAACGAAGATTTGGGCAAACCCGTTCCGCGCAGCGGAGACCTTACTCGCTGGGCTGAACAAGGAGTATTGTTATTGAACGCAACGCTTACGGTCAGGGCACATTCGGCAGGTTCGCATCAAGGAAAAGGCTGGGAAACGTTTACCGACGCCGTCATCAGAAAACTTGCTTCTCAAAGAAAAAATATCGTTTATATTCTATGGGGAGCGTATGCTCAGCGAAAAGCCGAAATGATAGACAGCCGGCTAAATCTTGTACTTCAATCATCCCACCCTTCGCCACTCTCGGCGAGCAGAGGTTTTTTCGGAAACAAACATTTCGGTAAAACGAATGAATATCTCGAAAAAACAGGACAGAAAACGATAGAATGGTAAAATTAAAGTTAAGAATCAAATTGTTATTTTATATCAAGAATTATGAATTTTAAATATCAGGAACCTTTTCCCGTGGGAAAAGACGAAACAGAGTATTATCTGTTGACAAAAGACCATGTCGCAACGACTTCTTTTGAAGGAAAAGAAATTTTGAAAGTAGCGCCCGAAGCGCTCACTTTATTGGCAAACACAACATTCAGAGACGTAGCTTTTTTGCTTCGCTCCGAACACCAGCAGCAGGTAGCAAAGATATTGACCGACCCGCAAGCAAGCGAAAATGATAAATTTGTAGCCCTTGCATTTTTGCGTAATGCGGAAATTTCGGCAAAAAGACAGCTACCTTTCTGCCAGGATACGGGCACTGCAATAATCGTAGCTAAGAAAGGGCAGCAAGTCTGGACGGAAGGAGATGATGAAGAAGCACTCTCAAAAGGTATTTTCAAAACATATACCGAAGAAAACCTGCGTTATTCTCAAAACGTACCGCTAAACATGTATGATGAGATGAATACGAAATGTAATCTGCCCGCTCAAATAGATTTGTATGCAACAAAAGGCGCAGAATATAAGTTTTTATGTATTGCAAAAGGAGGCGGTTCGGCAAACAAAACATACCTTTTTCAGGAGACCAGGGCATTGCTCAATCCCGACACGCTTGTTCCCTTTCTTGTGGAGAAAATGAAGACGCTCGGCACTGCCGCCTGTCCGCCCTACCATATCGCTTTCGTCATCGGCGGTACGTCTGCCGAAACAAATCTTAAAACCGTAAAACTTGCTTCGGCACATTATTACGACCATTTACCGACCTCCGGAAACGAAGGTGGGCAAGCGTTCAGGGATGTGGAACTTGAAAACCGTCTGCTCCAAGAGGCACACAATATCGGACTTGGCGCACAGTTCGGCGGAAAATATTTTGCGCACGACATAAGAGTCATTCGATTGCCCCGTCACGGCGCCTCCTGTCCTGTCGGGATGGGCGTTTCGTGTTCGGCAGACCGCAATATAAAAGCAAAGATCAATAAAGAAGGCATCTGGATAGAAAAATTGGAAGACAATCCGGGAAAATATATTCCCCAAGAATGGCGTGAAGCAGGCCAAGGTGAAGTCGTAAAGATAAATCTCGACCAACCAATGTCGGAAATATTGAAAATACTTGATAAACATCCCGTTGCCACACGACTCTCGTTAAAGGGAACGATAATCGTAGGGCGCGATATTGCACATGCCAAACTAAAAGAAAGAATCGACAGCGGAGAAGGCTTGCCGCAATACATTAAGGACCATCCTATATACTATGCCGGACCGGCAAAGACGCCAACCGGTATGGCTTCCGGCTCCTTTGGTCCGACAACTGCCGGACGCATGGATGCTTATGTCGATTTGTTTCAGTCGCAAGGCGGAAGCATGGTCATGATAGCAAAAGGCAACCGCAGCCGGCAAGTTACGGACGCCTGCCGGAAATATGGCGGTTTTTATCTCGGTAGTATCGGCGGGCCGGCAGCCATTCTCGCCCTCGAAAGCATTAAGAAGGTAGAGTGTATTGAATATCCGGAACTGGGCATGGAAGCCATATGGAAAATCGAAGTAGAAAACTTTCCGGCTTTCATACTTGTCGATAATAAAGGAAATGACTTCTTTGAACAAATAAAACAGAGATGTTGCGCCGGATGAAAAAGTTGAAAATTCCTTACCCCACATTGCAGTTCATCAGATTATAAAATGCTGTAAAAAAGGCCAAGTCCATTTTTTCAAATTCCGATTTGTGCACTACAAATTTTCGTTTTGTAAAGGGTAGCGGTTTGTATTTAAGGCGTCGATAAAT
>JAITJX010000147.1 GCA_031278765.1 Tannerella sp.
AAAAGAAACTTGTTGAGCGCAGCACCTCTCAATTCCTGTTTCGTACTTCCGCACCGATAGTGATATTCCCCTTTGTAATTTATTGGATAGGGATACGATTCAACAATTATTTCAAGATATGGCTTACCTGTTGTCGAATCGAAAAGAATATTGCAGTCCGCGATGATGCCAAGCGTGTCTTGAATCTTGTTTGGTATATCTTCCGACAGTTTCTTAGGGTCATTAATTCCGATAACTTCCTTGTCATCAGTTACTCCAATGTATATTTTGCCACCCTGCGCATTGGCAAAGCCGCATACCCATTTCAAATACTCATCTTTCCAAATCCTTTTGTACTCAATGTTTTGCTTTTCTACTTCAGTTGTCATAAAAATGAAATATGGAACAAAAGTATAAAATTCTGATCAATTTCCGAAATTTGTTAACAGTCTGGCGTTCTTTTCGCGTTCTTCTCGTTCAAACGATGCAAGATAATTTTCAGTAGTTTTCAAGTCATTATGTCCCAGACTTTCGGAAATATAAGAAATGTTCGCTCCCGAACGTTTAAGTACGGTTGCATAACTATGGCGGGCAGTATAGGTACTAATACCGTCCATACCTAAAGCAATCCCTATCTTCTTCAATCGCTTGTTGCACAATTTCACGATTGACTTTATCTTATCTTTCTTTTCAATGGGTGCTTCATTGCCGGATAGATATCCGAAGATGTATGAATCCGGTTTTCGGTCATTATTTCCCCACCTGTCGATGATAGTCTGCATTTCCGGGGTAAGAATTGCGCAAACTTCTTTTTTCAACTTAGCTGTACGGGATGTTTTCGCTCTAAGGAAACAAATTTCCCCATTATGGATATTGGAATATTTGAGTGTCAGCATATCGGCAAAATTAATACCGTTGCAGAGATACGAGAAAAACCACAAGTCTCGATACCTTTCTGTCGCTTCTCGTCCGTCTGTGTAAGTTACTATTGACTTAACCTGTTGTATCGTCAACGCTAATTTTCTGCCCTGTCCAGTTGGAATCTCATACTTTCCGTTTCCGAATGGATATTGGTTCTCTTTGAGGACACCTGCTTTTTTCCCTTCGTTCATAATACAGCGAATAGCCCGGCAATACATGCCAATCGTTGTATAGCTCCTACCGTTATTAAGCAGATATTTCTCATATTTACGCAACCAATCTACGGTGATACTTTCAAATAATATCCGATTCCCTGCAAAATTTTCAATACTTCTCAATGCGTCCTTGTAGTATAGATGACTGCCGACCTGGGCATTGTCCAATAACGTTTGTATTTTTGTTCTGAAGGCTATGTTTACAGTATCGGATACCGTTTTACATAAGCGGGCATTGAGTGCGTCAAAAGAAAAGCCTTCTTCATATTCCAACTCCTGAACAGTCTCTTTTATCTTCTCAAAAGAGTTTTGAATGTCCATTCGGATTAAAATCAATGATTTACTCTTTGTCTCGGGTAATTTTGTCCAATCCTCCATAGACAAAGTCTTACCTGTTGAGTAGTATTTGCGCACACGCCTATACGTTACCCGTATCTTAACCGGATACAAATTTTCATTGGTTGCTCTCCTATCATCAATGATAGAAGCTACTGTCACACCATTATTCGAATAATTATACATAGCTTTATTGTTCTCTGTGTGTAAATAAAAATTTGCACACAATTTGCACACAAAGATAGCGATTATATCCAAATAAATACAATAGCACAATACGTTAAAATTTTATTTTACACTGATATTTAGGAAATTAAATGTCAAAAGAAAATCAAGGAAAACATATAAAAAGGATTGTGTACTGACTCATAATCAGGGGGCCTTGGTTCAATCCCAAGTGGGAGCACGTTAACAGAGGCTGTCTTAAAAGCGAGCAGCCTCTTTTAATTAATTTTATAGAAAAACACGAAAAAATATTTAGTAATTTGCAAGGAAAATAATATTTTTGTGCTTGATTATTATGTTGAAACTGACGGCAAAAATAATCATAAATTCAAAAAAATGCGGAGGCTGGGCAAAAAACATCACTTTATATCATGAATCGACTTATTTGAACGCTCAATCAAAGATTCACAATAAACAAAGCAAAAAATCGTTTTATTTTCATCTTAGTTTGCTGGAAAAAAAATGAAAAAAATGTTGGTTGCCGGAGGCACGGAGATGACAGGTTTAAATCTTGTTAAACGTCTTGTGCGAAGTGATTTTGAAGCATTTATTATCGATAACTTATGGCAGAGGAAAAGGCGTCATAAAGATCAGAGCGGATATTTATACTTCATAAAAAAAGATAGTGGAAATAATAAATTTGCCTTGAATCTATGAAGAAATACTTCAATGTAAATATTGAGTTTGACAGACAAATGGTCAATAAAATAATAGAAAATACCATCTCAACGGGAGGAAAAGGCTATGTTTGTGCCATCGAAAGCAATAACCTGACTGTGGCAAACAAAAATATTGAGTTTGGTCGAATCGTAAACAATGCACTTGTCAACATTTGCGACGGTTCGATGCTGGCGCTTATATTGGGAAAAATCCATCGTCAAAAATTTAAATCTTATATCGGCGCCGATCTGTTTATTGAATACATTGAAAAAAAGTGTTACCGGCAATATTTTTTGGGTAATACTCCCGAAATTTTAAGCGCTTTAAAAGATAACCTGTCGCAAATTGACCCTCGCATCCGCAATATGACATTTTCGGAACTTCCGTTTCGGGAAGTAGAAGATTTTGATTACCCTGCAATAGCCGAAAAAATAAACGATGATGATCCCGATATCGTCTGGGTATCGCTGGGCGCTCCCAAACAGGAATTTTTTATGGCAAAACTTTTACCTTATCTTCACAGGGGGATCATGTTTGGTTTCGGTGCGACATTTAACTTCAATGCCGGCATCGGGCACGTAAAACGAGCGCCGGAATGGATGAGACGGTTAAAAATGGAATGGTTATATCGCGCATTTGAAGAGCCGTACAAAAATATTCCACGTTACTGGAATTTTATCCGTATCCTTCCCTCGCTTGTGGGAAAGGAAATGCGGCGTCATAGGGGATGATGCAGGGCTTGTGCGTATATACCGTTCAAACGGCTGACATATCCGCTTATGTCGTAATCGCGCGTGACCGAGTGCGTGGCATTGCGGGAAAGCGCCGCACAGGTTGCGGGATGTGCCAGGAGGTACTTTATCTTTTCGTACATATCAGGCACATTGTGTTTCTCGATGATAATACCGTTTTCGCCATGATGCACCAAGCGTCCTACCGAACCCACACGGGTAATCACAGGCACCACGCCTGCCGCCATTGTTTCGAGCAAAGCGACCGGCATACCTTCGAACCATGAAGGAAGCAGGAAAAAATCGGCTTCGCGGATGGTGGCGATCTTTTCCTGTCCGTAAACAATGCCCCTGTATTGAAAGCGGTTGCCCAGCAGGGCATTGAATTTCGGTACGAGGGTTTTGCGCAAACTTCCGTCTCCGCAAAGGATGAAGCGAAACGGGATATGGTCGCCATTTAAGCGTTCAAAGACTTCCAAAATCTCGTACACTCCTTTGCTTTCATGTATTCTTCCCATAAAGAGAAAGGCGGGCGTCGCTGTCATAACTGTCTTGGCGACAAAACTGAATCGGGCGCAGTCAATGCAGTTTTCAAGGACGCAGACGTTTGCGCACTTGTATTTTTTGCGTATAATTTCTTTTTCCAGATCGCTGAGGACAACTGTAACGCGGCTTCCATGAAACAGTTTTCCCGCCAGGAAACGGTAGAAGCCGCCGGGGGTTCCGCCGGTCAGGAATTTACCTCCATGTACGTGAAGCACGACAGGGATATGAAAAATCTTGCACCACAATCCCGCCACCGATTCGCGCAGGATCCCTTTCGGGTCGAAAGGGAAGTTTTGGTGTACCAGATCTATTTTATATTTTTTCAGAGCGAAGGGAAAAAGGATGAGTTGCCGCAATGTATTCAGTATGGGCATGATTTTGCCCAGGCTTGCATCTTTCCTCCCGAAAAGGAAATGATGGTATTTGTGCTCGATATTGTATTCAATGATGGTTTTGACCATTGAAGAAATGCCGCTTACATTGATTTTGGCGTCAAGGCTGGGGGCCGTAATCAGGATGTTGGTCTTTTGCATATCATTATTGATTCCTGTCTGCTTCCTTATCAGACTTTAGAGTTATATTGTTCCAAATATCTTTTTGCAGTGACGCTAATATCAAATACATCCAGCCTTGTTTTGCCTGCAAGCAAATAGTTTGTGTGTATTTCGCCGGAGAGGTAACATTCATAAACGAGGCGGATTTTTGCGGCCAGGTCTTCGGCGTCGCCGGCATTGACCGGCAGGCCACTTGCAAAACTTTTTTCATGGATTTTAATGATAGCAGTTATTCCTCCTCTCGTTTTACGAGAAGGAACAACAACTAAAATCTCAGGGTTACCTTTGTTCATAATTTTCCTCTGAAAGTCGTTAGTTCGTCTCTTGTAAATCGTTTCTCATCCGGATATAAGATTGCCTCATGTTCGAGTATTTCGTCGACGGCAAATCGGAATTTAAGCAGTTTCGCCAGAATTCCTCCAATGATGGAATAGGGAAGACATGACCTGTTTATCACATAACCTGCAGCAATAACGCTACCGCGTCCTACCGTAACGCCTTTCAATGTAGAACGTCGCGGAATTGAGACGTGGTTGCCGATCGACATATTCCAAAGCCCTTTAAAATCGGAGGACAAAGGACGAAGATATACATTCTTGCCGCATGATTTCATCGCTTTTTTACAGAAATATGAAAGAAATTTATCTATGATATAAACCGGCGCTTTCGAAAGATTGATTATTGCATTCATGTCTTGTTGTTGATTATCAGCTTATAAGCGGTTATATAATTATTGACGGTTGTTTGAATATCAAATATCTTCAGTTTGGTTTTATTATCCAATACGTAGTTTGTATTGGGAATATTTCCTGATATGTAGTTTTCATAAACAAGGTTGATTTTTTGAGCCAAATCTTCAACATTGCCTACCTCTGTTGATAAACCGGCATTTAAACAGTTGAGAATTTCTTTTGGTCCGTCAACATTGCTTGCTATGACGGGAAGTCCGGCGGCGAAACCTTCGATGATGGTCAACCCAAAGCCTTCGTAAAGAGATGGCTGGATGAGGAGGTGATAATCTTTGAGATGATTTTGAATCCATGTACGGTCCTTCTGTCCGAGGAAAGAAACATGCCGACTCATTCCACATTTTGTTACAAGGTCTTTCAGGACAGGCAAATCTTCGCCATCCCCAACAAAGTAGATTTTTATATTTCGTTCCGGATATTTTTTTACAAGTAACTGCAAGGCTTCGATGGCTATATGTTGAGCTTTGCTCCGCAAAACTATTCGACTTATTTGTATGATTTTAAATTCGCCCTTTGTTTCTAAATTGATTTCATAATCGTTCCGCTCAAGATATGTTTCGGTTTCTATGCCGTTGTAAATAACTTCCGAATTCTTCCCTGTTCTATTCATTATGTCCTTTCTAACGGTTTCCGACACTGAAAATAAATGTTCAAAATGTCTGACAAACATCATTGAAAGATTGTTGCCGTGGACTGTGAGGCATGTCTTTTGTTTCCGCAGATAAAAGAAAAGAAACAACTTATTGTTGTGGCAATGAATGACGTCTGGCTTTTCTGTTTTTAATATACTGCTGATTTTGAAATAAGAAGATAGCAGTTGCCATTTATTACTTTTCGTACGCTTCAAACGATATATTTTCACATTCTTGTCAATCGACTCAATCAACTTTTCATTTACCCTGTTATTGACTATGAGCAGAATTACTCGACTTGTTTTGCATTGTTGATTGATAATATCAACCAGCATGGTTTCGGCGCCGCCGGTTTCCATCGTAAATATGGCATGCAGTACTTTCATTTTACTAATTGTTTGAGACGAGAATAACCAAAGATAAGCGGTTTCAATAAAAACCCGAACTTCAATACCGTTTCCAAAATGCAAATCCTGCATTTCAATGACTGTAATTCTTTTACTGCACCCAACTGCGTATAATCTGCTTCGAAAAGCAGTATGTGTTCCCGTAATGCCTGAATTTGTTTTTCAACAGCGCCGGTATTTTGCAAAAGATATTCTTTTGTTACCGAATCAAAGCGTTCCCGTTCGCGCCTTACAAGAATTTGTTTCGTGAAATACTGTTTTTTTCCTTCTTTATAAATACTCATGAAAGTCAGGCCTTCATAAATTCGCAAATATTCATCAAAAGGAAATGTCTGCAACAAAGGAGCGGATACGACGTGCAGAAAATCGCCGCCGGCTTTCCCCTTCAAAAAATCGGCAAACGTAATTTCGGCATTTGCTCCCCGCAACAAAGGATTTTGTTCG
>JAITJX010000170.1 GCA_031278765.1 Tannerella sp.
CCCCGACCGTCATCAATCGGTTGCAGGTCAGAGAATTGTATATATAAAGAAGGCATATCGCCTTGATATGAAAGTTGTTGAATTTATCTCGGATATTGTTAATTCAACAGTTGTTTTCGTATATTTCTCACCTTTAAACTTTATGGAAGTATGTTTAAAATATTGATTGTCGATGATGAAAAGGAGGCGCGGGACTGTCTCGCCGACCTGCTCACGGATTTGCTCCTTGAGCCGGAAATTACGAAAGTTTGTAATTCCCGCGAGGTTATGGAATTGATGGAGATTTATTCTTACGATATACTGATGACCGGTATCAACATGCCCGGCATGGACGGTTTGAGTATGATAGAAGAAATAGTTAATCGGGGAAAATACCCATATATTGTTATTGTTTCGGCTTTCAACAAGTTTGAATACGCGCAAAAGGCCATAGAACTCGGCGCAAATGCCTATATCTTGAAACCGCTGCAAAAAGATTTGATTCATAATGTCTTGAGGAGATACCGCGAGTTTTTGAAGAAGTTTTATCAGACAAAGGTGATCGCGCTCGACAAAAGCAATGGCAGTTTTCTGGTAAGAATTTCAGACATCCTGGCGGTGGAAATCCAGGAAAAAAACTTCTTAAAAGTTTATAAATCAGATAGCGTATTCAGCAACATTCGCGGGCAACTGTGCGATGTCGCAAGCCGACTGCCCGACTATTTCATCCGTATAAACCGGCAATGTATTGCAAACTCTTTCCAAATCCGTTCCTTCAACTCTCTTTCCAGAGAAATTACCATGCTTCAAAATGGAAAGGAACTTGTTTTTCAAGTAAGCAGAGAGTGTAACAAAAAAATAAGAAAACTTTTCAAATCCGTTTGACGGAGTGCATCTCTCTTCAATGTCGAGAAGTTTTCCCCTCATGTAGAAACCTGTGGAGACAGGGTTTAATTTCTGATTTTAAGCGATAACGAAACATGTAAAAAAAGTGAGGCAAACATCTTCACAGACTTGCCTCGCAAAATGCTAAATGAAATCCACATATTCAGGAAATTTGATTTTGTGTATAACGAGTGCAAAGATACGTAAAATTTTCGATATTACAAACAGACGAATAAAAATATTTTGCAAAATTTATAAAAAAATACGGCCACTCTCCCTCCTTCGCCAATTACGGCGATTTACAGCAATTTTTCCTATATTTGCAGAAAAAAATATGACAGAAAACACCATATCATCATGCTAAATATTTACAGAGCTTCGGCAGGAACAGGAAAAACCCACGCGCTGACGGGCGAATACCTGAAACTTCTTTTCAAAGGGAAAGATGCCCACAGGCACATCTTGTCGGTTACTTTTACCAACAAAGCAACAGCCGAAATGAAAAAACGCATCATAGACGAACTGTTTTATCTCTCCGACAACCAACCTTCCGATTATCTGCCCCTGCTCTCCCAAACCCTTCATAAAGACGAAATACAAATCAGGACGCAGGCAAAGCAAATCATGCTCTCCATTCTGCACGATTATTCTTCGTTTAATGTCAGCACCATCGACCATTTTTTTCAACGTACCATCCGGGCTTTTGCACGAGAAATAGGATTGCAGGGAAATTATCAAATCGAACTCGACGAAACGCAAATGATAGAAGAAGCGACGGCAAACATGCTTTCGGATATTGAAAAAAACGAAAACAAAGAACTCATGGAATGGCTACTGAACTTCATCGAAAATAAAATAGAAGAAGGCGAAGGATGGAATATCAACCGAGATATCCTGCATCTCGGTAGCCAGCTGCTTAAGGAAACTTATAAAACATACAGCGCTAAAATACAGGAAGAAATAAAACAAAAGCAATTCCTGTCCCAATACAGGGAAGAGTTGTATAAAATAATACAGGTCGCCAGAAACAAAGCCAAAGAACTGGGAGAAAAAGGCATACGACTGCTCGAAAAATACGCGCTCAACCCTTCCGATTTAATCGGAGGAAGCAGGTCGCCTTTCCTGTTTTTCGGCAAACTGGCAGAAGGCGTCATCGCAGAACCCTCCGCCACTTTTAAAAATCTTGCCGGCAACCTTGAAGGCTACACCTCACAAAAAGCAACGTACAGCATAAAACAAACCGCTGAAAACCTCTATGCCGGAGGAATGAACGATTTGATAAACGACGTCGTCGCCTTCTTCAACAACCTTGCAGCATACTATACGGCACAGGCGCTTGCACAAAACTTTTATGCGCTCGGAATATTGACCGACCTTTCCCGACATATCGCAAAATGGAGGGAAGAAAACAACAAAATGTTCATTTCAGATACCACCGAACTGCTCAACAAAGTAATAAATGGCGGAGAAGTACCCTTTATCTACGAAAAAACAGGAACATGGATTGAACATTACATGATAGACGAATTTCAAGACACAAGCAACATGCAATGGGCTAATTTCAAACCTCTCGTGAAAGACAGCCTTGACAGCGGACGGAACAACCTCATCGTGGGCGACATCAAGCAAAGCATTTACCGTTTCAGAAATTCGGACTGGACGCTTCTTGCCAGCCAACTTGCACGGGATTTCCCAAACCGTATCCGGGAAAAAGACCTGAACGTAAACTGGCGCAGTTTTCAGAATATCGTAGCCTTCAACAATATGATTTTCGCACATATACCCTCCCTCTTACAACAACGCTACAATCAGGAAATGAACGAATCTTCGCTCACCGACGAAAGCAAGATGCGCAACTGCAACTGCATCATATCGGCCTACGACAACGTGGAACAACGATTCGCCAAACCACTTGCCAATAAAACAGGACATGTGAAAGTGCAATTCCTCGAAGACGCAGAAGAAAAAGACTGGAAACGGCAAAGCGTCGAAAAACTCCCCCTCATAATAGAAAAACTGCAAGAAAACGGATACGAACTGCGGGATATGGCAATCCTCACACGAACGGGAGCAGAAGGACTTCTTGCTGCCGAAACACTGCTCGAATACAGCGAAACACATACGGATTCAAAATACAGATACGACATTATCTCGGAAGACTCCCTCGCCGTAAATGCAGCCCTTTCTGTTCGCTGGGCCGTCGCAATGTTGAAATACATACATCAACCCGATATGGCAAACAATCTTTACGCCGCTCAAATGGCATACGCCATGCTGAAAAGGAAAAATGCAACCCCGCCGGACAGCAACACTGCCGCCGGAAGCCTGAAATACGACGAACTCTTTTTGCCACTCGACGAAAAAAAAACCGGAGAATTAAAGCGTTTGCTCCACCGCTCGCTCTATGAAACGGCAGAAGGCATCTTCAGGCTCTATGAAACAGATATTCCTGAAAGCGAACTTGTTTTCGTACAGGCTTTCCTGGATATGGTGGCCGACTATTCGATGAATGAAACAGCCGATGCGGGATATTTTCTAAAATGGTGGAAAGACAAAGGAAACAGGAAAAAAATCATCACGCCGCAAACACGGAATGCCATACGGATAATGACCATCCATAAATCAAAAGGACTCGGATTCAAAGCCGTCATAATACCTTTTGCAGACTGGAAAATCGACCAAAAAGACACCATCCTGTGGTGCAGGCCAACCCGGAAACCGTTTGACAAAATGAGCCTCGTACCGGTAAAATACGGCAAAATGATGAAAAACACCTGCTTTTCAGAAGAATATTTTCACGAAAAACTCCACGCCTGCATAGATAACCTCAATACGCTCTACGTTGCCTTCACAAGAGCAAAAGAAGAATTGATAGTGACCGCCCCGAAACACAAAACCGAAACCCTCCCCTCCATAGCAACACTTTTACTCGAAAGTATCGAAAAAAACGGAGAATATTTTAATCCCGAAACCGGAACCTTCGAAACAGGAGAATGGCAACACCCTTCAACAAAAAAAGAAACAAATGACAGCGAAGAAATCATTATAAAAAAATTCCACTCCGTATCACACGATGAACGAATACAACTCCGCCTGGATTACAGCGAAATATACGGCTTCGATTAAAGAAAACATGTCAAAATTTGAAAAATATTTTTTAGTTAGCAAAAAAAACCCTAATTTTACGCCGCAAAAAACACGTATGCATGCGTCGAATAAAAAAAATAAAAGTACACAGAGAAGGAACAGGATTGTTACTGTCTGCATTTACGGTATTATTTATCGTAAATCTTGCACTCTACTACTCCAATTGCAACAAAACAGGCCTCTATACGTCAATCACCCTCTCAACAGCATTCTTCCTTATGATGCTAAACTTCTTCCGCAGTCCGTTTCGCCGTTTCCCCTATGACTCCGAAGGACTTGTAATTGCGCCGGCCGACGGCACAGTCGTAGCAATAGAAGAAGTATATGAACACGAATATTTCCACGACAAAAGGATACAGATTTCGATTTTCATGTCGATATTCAACGTCCATGCAAACTGGTTCCCGGTGAACGGGACTGTCAAACTGGTAAAACACCATCCGGGACGATTCAAAGCAGCCTATTTACCCAAAAGCAGTACCGAAAACGAACGTTCTACAATAGTAATTACCACCACATATAACGTCGATGTGCTGGCGCGCCAAATAGCCGGCGCCATGGCGCGACGTATCGTAACCTATGCCAAAGTCGGCGATTGCTGCAATGTAAACGAGCAAATGGGCTTTATTAAATTCGGTTCCCGCGTAGATATCTTTTTGCCGCCCGGAACAGAAATTCTCGTTGAAATGGACCAGAAAGTAACCGCAAATCAAACCCCTGTCGCACGTCTTGGAAAAATAACCATCCTGTGAGAAATATCATAAAACACATTCCAAACGCGCTTACATGCGCCAATCTCGCCCTCGGCGCATACGCAATAATACTTTCATTCTCGGGAAATTACCCGTATGCCATGACAGCAATATTCGCTGCCGCACTCTTTGACTTCGCCGACGGTTTCGCCGCCCGACTGCTGAAAGCCTGCTCGCCAATCGGTAAAGACCTCGATTCCCTGGCCGACATTGTAAGTTTCGGCGTAGCGCCAGGCATGATGCTGTTTTGTTTTTTGAAAGATCTGGCAACTTCCACACAATGCAGCACCCCCCCCCTGATAAGTATTTTGATGCTGTGTTCATTTGCAATTCCCGTTTTTTCGGCCTTGCGGCTTGCAAAATTCAACACAGACGCCCGACAAAAATCATCGTTTATCGGGCTTCCCGTTCCTGCCCATGCCATATTCTGGACTTCGTTCCTGACAGCTCTTGCACCCTCGTTGCATACCGGACGGATATGTTTGACTGCACACATTGACGTATTTTGTTTTCACCTCTCGCCGCCTGTATTGATTCCCCTGCTTTCGGCGCTTGCAATCATCACGTCATTGCTACTTGTTTCCGAAATCCCGATGTTTTCCCTGAAAATCAGTTCATTTTCATGGAAAGAAAACAGGCCGCTGACCGTATTGTTCCCCCTCGCCGTCATCCTGGTCGTATTGTTCGGAATATTGGGCATTTCCGCTACGATATTATTTTATATACTCTTCAATATATTTTACTCCAGGAATTAGTTGCGGCGACGCGCCCTTTCACGCCTTAAGCTTCTTAGGGATGTCCCTAACGTCCTTATACAACTGTACAACGTCCTTATAGAACTGTATAAACCTGAGTTCGGGATAAGGAAAACGCTTTCCGGATAAAAATCAACGCATGCATTCTCCGCAGGAAATATATGTCAATAGAAAAATGAATCATACCTCCTTTCAATTTTCCTCAGGACATTCACGGTGTAATGTCCTGAGGGAAAAAATCGGTCATTTTTACATCGTGTTCTATTAAATTAATATATAAGCCGTAAACGGCTATTTCTTATCCCGAACCCGGGTGAATACA
>JAITJX010000053.1 GCA_031278765.1 Tannerella sp.
GCCGAAGGCGCAGTAGTCATCACCGGCGGCAGCGTGAAGATGAACAACACCCTGGGTCCGCAGCCCACCAACGGCGAAGGCGCAAACGTCTACCTCAACACCCTCACGATAGGCGACCCCGCCGTTGATGACACCATATACGTCACGGCAGGCAGCATCGGCGGCGCAATCTGCATCAACGGCGTCCCCGCACAGGAAGAGGTCGCAGACGGCAAATACGGCATCCACGACGTATACACCCGCGACGGCGGCAAGGTCTACTTCTACCTCCCCGCATCCGGCGTCGACGTATATAAAACATCGCTCCTCGTAGTCGACAACGTCGGATACATGCGCAGCTACATCCGCAACAATAACGTAGCAAATACCCAAACGCTCATCATCCCCGAACTCGTCATCACCGGCAAGACCACCGGCGGCGACGAAATCCACGGCGGCACAACCCCGGGCGAAGACCACATCGCCGGCTGGACAGGCGACGCGCTCACCGTCAAACAGTCCGGCAAGTACACCATCTCCATGCACGAAGGCGTAACCACAACCACCAAAGCCACCATAAAAGTACTGTCCGGCGTAGAGGCCGATATTACCCTCGATAATGTCAGCATCGACGTCTACAACATGTACTCCGTGAGTGGCCCCTGCGCCTTCGGCATCATGGCCGGCGCAACCGTCCGCCTCACCTTGCAGGGCGACAACGTCCTGAAGAGCGACAATATAAGTGCCGGCCTGCAAGTTCCCTACGGCGCTGCGCTGACGATTACGGAGGAAAGCAACGGCTCTTCGCTCAAGGCATACGGTGGCTATCAAGGCGCCGGAATTGGCGGTGGTTCAATAATGCCCAGTGGCGACATCACCATCTACGGCGGAAACGTCACGGCAACCGGTGGCGGTTTAGCCCCGGGTATCGGCAAAGGCAATGGCGTCAATAGCACTTCAGAAGAAAGCAACATCACCATCTATGGCGGTACGATCATAGCCTTCGGCGGCACAATGGGCGCAGGCATTGGCAGCGGCATGAGCAGCAAGTCAGGTGGCATAATCACCATCCACGGTGGAGACGTCACGGCAACCGGTGGCCAATACGGCGCGGGAATCGGCGCAGGCAGTAATGTTAACAGTATCGGCAGTAACATCAAGATCACCGGCGGCACAGTCAGAGCAACCGGCGGCCAACGAGCCGCTGGCATCGGCAGCGGCGACTCCGGCGAAGTCGGCACGATTGAGATCTCAGGCGGCACGATCACGGCCTCTGCCGGCAGCGACGACTCAGGGGGAGGCGCAGCGGGAATCGGCTACGGCATAATATGGGCTGGTCCCTCCTCCTCCACCGGCACGGTCATCATCACCGGTGGCACGATCACGGCCACTGCCTTCGGAGGTGCGGGAATCGGCGACGGCAAGCGCAACAGCGGCGAAAACCCCATCACGGTCACCATCACCGGCGGTAGCGTGAAGACGAGCGGAGGAATCCCCGGTCCGCAGCCCACCAACGGCGAAGGCGCAGACGTCTACCTCAACACCCTCACGATAGGCGACCCCGCCGTTGATGACACCATATACGTCACGGCAGGCAGCATCGGCGGCGCAGACTGCATCGACGGCGTCCCCGAACAGGCAGACGTCATAGCCGGCAAATACGGCATCCACGACGTATACACCCGCGACGGCGGCAAGGTCTACTTCTACCTCCCCGCAACGAACGGCGAAGAAGAGGAAGCGGTGTTCCTCACAGTGGACGACGGCTCGGACAACGGTACGGAATATGCCAACGGCTTCGCGCGTCCGGCAGATGACTTTAACGAACAGACGCTGATTACGGGACTTCCTGCCATCGTCTCCGTAACGCCTGCAGACAACAGCGTCGCCCTCGATGGCGACGTCGTGATCACCTTCAACCGGAAAATGAGCACAGACCTGACGGGTGTGAATGTGACGCTGAACGGCGTCCCGCTAGACCTCGACGACGCCTCATGGTCGCCGAACCAGGACGTCGTTACCATCCCCTACTCCGACCTGAGCCACGGCACGAATTACGTCATACGCTTCTCCGGCTTCAAAGACAAAGCCAAGCAGGCTATCACGCCGGTAACGTCCGACGCCTACGCCTTCACTACCGTCCACTCCTATAGCGCCTCCGGCGATAAGACGGAATGGGACTTCGGCATGGAAAAATTCGCATACAACTCCATCGAGCCGCAGACGTTCGTCATCACGAACAACGGCACAGGCGCTCTGACCAGCCTGCAGGCGCAACTGATCGGCGCAGACCCAGCCTTCTTTGAAATAACGGCAAATCTCGACGCTGACAACCTCGCCGCCGGAAACACGGCGAACATCAGCGTACGACCGATCGACGGCCTGTCCTATCGCCTAAGTCCTTACACGGCGACGCTTCGCTTGACGGGCGACAATGGCTTCTCGTTCCTGATCGACGTCAGTTTCAGGGTAGAAAAAGCCGAGCCGATGCTGGAATACTTAAACTACGAGATACCCCCCATCATCTATTTCGACGAGCTTGATCACAACATCGCCGTCACCCCCAAAGACAAATATGCGCCGCACCTGGGCGAAATCACGGTGAAGTACAACGGCAGCGAAGAGCTCCCCTATGCGCCGGGCGTCTACACGGTCACAATCGAGATTTCCGAAGGAAGGAACTACCTCAGCGGCTTCTTCGAGGTGGGTCAGTTCACCATCTACCGTCCGCCGACGCCTTACATTCTTCGCGAGGTGACGATAGAACCGACGCTCCACTTCGATACCGACCCGAGACCGGATATCTACTACGTCAAAAGTTCGACGGACATGATAATCACGCTCACTCCGCGCTCCTCGCTACCCGAAGGCTACGTTCCGCAGGTGACGACGAACCGCATCGCCTTCCCCGACAGCCAGTCGGGCAACATAAGGATCGCGTTGAACGACGACGGGACATACACCGTGCGTATTGTCCGCATCACCGAACCAACCATCGTGACGATCACAGCCATACCCGACATGTCGATCGGCACGTCGAACGCTCCGTTGGACATTGCCTCTCCGCAGGTATGGAGTTACGGCAGCCGGCTGTACATCCGTTCGGCAACGTCGGGCGAAGCAGCAGTCTATCACATAAGTGGCCGACTGCTGGAAGTATTGCCGTTCGAAGCCGGCGAGACGCGCTCGCAATTCCTTCCTGCCGGCGTATACGTCGTCCGGATAGACGGGAAGAGTCACAAAGTCCTCCTGTATTGAGCGGCGAACAGGATGTTTATATTATGAAAGAGAGGCGCGAACTGTACAGGGGTTCGCGCCTCTCTTCTTTATATTTATGCAAATGCTTCATGCCCGCTGGTATATGTTATCTTTGTATGACTAAAAACGACAGTAAAATAAACAAAACTGATTATTTCACCTGAGTTCGGGATAAGAAACAGGCGTTTACGGCTTATACATCAATAGAACACGATGTGAAATGACCGAATTTGTCCCTCAGGACATACACACGGAGGTATGCTTCATTGTTCTATTGATATGTATCTCCTGCGTAGAATCAATGCATTGATTTTTATCCGGAAAGCGCTTTCCTTATTCCGAACTCAGGTTTTTTAATTTTTAAAAGTACAATAAATTAATTTTTTTGATGTACATTTGCAGTTCATTAAGGAAAAAGGCAAAACAATGTTGGTCGAAAATAAAAAACTCGAAATAGATAAAAGGTATCTGCGAATGGCGAAAATATGGGCGGAAAATTCATATTGCAAAAGACGACAGGTGGGCGCATTAATAGTTAAAGACCAAATGATTATATCAGACGGTTATAACGGCACTCCCTCAGGTTTTGAGAATATATGCGAAGATGAAAACAATGCGACAAAACCATACGTGCTTCATGCCGAAGCAAATGCAATAACCAAGGTGGCGGCGTCAAACAATAACAGTAAAGGCTCTACGATATACATCACGTCTTCACCTTGCATTGAATGTGCAAAACTCATTATTCAGTCAGGCATCAAGCGGGTTGTTTACAGCGATAAATATCATACCGACGAGGGCATAAAATTGTTGAACAAAGCAGGAATAGAAATCAGTTATATTGAAATATAAAAAAAGATGAGCAGGAACAAAAGTTTTTTCGGAGTGATTCTCCTTATAATCGTTAGTCTTGTATTTGGTTTCATGATCGGCAAATATTACAAGTCAATGAATCCGCGCTATAAAATATTTCGTCTCGGTCAAAATAAGATAGACCGGACGCTTGATATTATTACACAGGCTTATGTAGATACAGTGAATGTAGGAAGATTGACAGAGAACACAGTCAAGAAGATTGTAAGTGAACTCGATCCCCATTCCGCATACATACCGGCAGTCGATGTCGCCACATCAAACGAAGACCTTGAAGCGTCATTCGGCGGAATAGGGGTTCAATTCAATATGCAGATTGACACGATTCTGATTATAAACATCGTATCCGGCGGACCGGCTGAAAGAGCGGGATTATTGCCGTTCGACAGGATTATAACCATCAACGATTCCCTAGTTGCCGGAAAAAATATCAGTGATGCAAGTATAATGAGGATGTTACGTGGCCAGAAAGATACAAAAGTAAAACTCGGCATACGGCGGGGAGATGCAGAAGAATTGATTGATTTTGAACTTACTCGCGGCGACATCCCCAACTACTCCGTTAATGTCGCATATAAAGTGAACGACAAAATCGGATACGTTAAGATTTCAAGATTTGCACGAAACACATATAATGAATTTCTAACCTCCGTTGCAAAATTGCAGCAAGAAGGAGCAACAGAACTTATACTTGATTTGCGCGACAACCTTGGCGGATTGATGGATGCAGCCATAAACATGGCGAATGAATTTTTGCCGAAAAACAAATTGATAGTATATGTGGAAGGAAACGCCTATCCTCGTACGAATTTAAATTCCAACGGCAAAGGCGTATGGCAGGAAATGCCATTGATTGTCCTTATTAACGAACTTTCGGCCTCTGCCAGCGAAATTTTTGCGGGCGCTATTCAAGACAACGACAGAGGTTTGCTCATTGGAAGGCGTTCCTTCGCTAAAGGCTTGGTACAGCAAAAATTTGACCTCCCCGACAAATCGGAAATCTTGCTCACAATAGCAAGATATTATACTCCTTCGGGACGCTGTATTCAAAAAGATTATGAACTTGGAAAAGCGGAGGAATACAATCTTGACATATACAACAGATATATACATGGCGAATTTGATACAGCCGACAGCATTAAAATGAATAATTCCCTGGAATATAAAACACTCGGCGGGAGAACAGTCTATGGCGGCGGCGGCATTATGCCCGACATTTTTGTGCCTGCGGACACAACAGAGATAACTTCTTATTATTCAAAAGTTATCACCAGCGGAGTATTGTATCAGTTTGTTTTGAAATATTCGGATAAAAATTATAACAAGTTGAAGTCATTCAAAACCTTCAAAGAATTGTATGCTTATCTGAAACAACAACCGTTGATTTATGAATTTACGGATTTCGCCGCATCAAAAGGTATTGCGAAACGTACAACGCTTATCAATATCTCCCGAAACCTGATAGAAACGCAAATATGCGCTAATATTGTCAGAAATTTCTTTGATAATGAAGGTTTTTATCCTATTCTCCTGAAAGATGACGCAACGCTGAACAAGGCAATTTCAATAATGGAAGCAGGCAAATGGAAGCCGACGATTTGACAAGTATTGAAAAAGATAAACGCATATTACGCAATGAGATATCTTTAATAAAAAAGCAATACTCAACGGAAATACTTGGTTATAAGTCTGATATAATTTGCAAGAATTTAACAGATACTCCTGAATTTAAGAATAGCGCGAGAATTGCGGCTTATTCCTCATTGCCGGACGAAGTGCAAACGTTGAAACTGATTGAAGAATGGAAAGAGAAAAAACACATATACCTGCCTGTTGTTGAGGGCAATGAAATGATTTTTCGTAAATATAACGGTGCAAACCGCATGATAACAGGAGTTTTGGGAATAAAAGAACCGGATGAGGATTCGGAAAAGACAGAAATCTCCGACATAGATTTATTTATCGTTCCGGGAATAGCCTTCGACAGAAATTATAATCGCACAGGACGTGGTAAAGGATTTTATGACAGGACATTATCTCATGTAAACAAACCAATAACAGGACTGTGTTTCAAATTCCAACTGTATGATAATATCCCTGCAAATCAATATGATATAAAAATGACAAAAATTATTACCGAAGATTTATTTTTTTGAAATTTACTTTTATTGTATTACTTTTGTACAATAATATATTTGGTTAAATATGAATAAAACGATAATAATCACATTGTTAGTTTTTTGGTCGGTTTTTAATTCCGTTGCTCAAAAAAAGGACTCGATTTTGTACAGTCTTATGCCAAAAATTCCTTCAACCTTGACCGAAACCTCCCAACGCGCCGATTATCTGGCGCTTCATTATTGGGATAACTTCGATTTCCTTGATTTCGTCAAATTGAAAAAGGACGAATTGCTGGAACGCGGCTTTGCAGATTTTATTGATTTATTGTCGATTACTTCCAAAGAAACGATGGAACTGGCCATAAATATCCTGATGAAAAAAGCAGAAATAGACCCTGATTTGATAATTACGCTCGCCACTTTGAGCGAGAAATATCTTTATGAGCCAAATTCTCCATTAGGCGATGAAGAAAAATTTATTCCTTTTATGCGTTATATGATCAATTCCCGGAAAGTTGTGGAAGAAAATAAAATTCGTCCCCGATTTATGCTGGAATATGTATTGAAAAACAGATTGGGAGAAGTTGCTAATAATTTCACTTACAAATTAATAAATGATGATACGGGGACACTGCACAGTATTGAAGCGGATTATACGCTGTTGTTTTTCAAAAATCCCACATGCGAAGAGTGTAACAAACTTGCAAAAAAATTAATCTTTTCTCCAATCGTCAATGATTTGGTAAAGGATGGAAAACTCAAAATATTGACAGTCTATCTGTTAGACGATGTGGACGAATGGAGAAATCATGCTTCATCTGTCTTACATTCATGGATATACGCTCGCGATGCGGAAGGAAAAATTAATCTTGAAGGAATTTACAATATTAAAAGATATCCGACTGTTTATTTATTGGATAAAGACAAAAAGGTAGTTCTTAAAGATACTAATTTTGAACGGATTGAAAAGTTCTTAAAAGAATTAAAAGTTATATAGAGATATATTCAAATTTTTAAATCGAAAGAATTATGAACGAAAAAAAAATTAAACTGACAATTAAAGGAATAACAAACAACAATATATCGTTAGGAGCATTTGCACTTATATTATGCGATGCGGAATTACGCCGTATTCCCATAATTATCGGTGCATTCGAGGCTCAATCCATCGCTATCGCTCTTGAAAGAATACATCCTCCACGCCCACTTACGCATGATTTGATGCTTACATTAATGAATATGACAGGGTTTTATCTTCAAGAAGTTTTTATATACAAATTTGAAAACGGAGTGTTTTATTCGGAGATAGTTATGAAAAAGGACCATCGTGAAATACGTATAGATTCACGCACTTCCGATGCTATTGCCCTCGCTTTGAAGACAAAAAAAAACATTTATACAACGGAAACCATTATGAAGCAATGTAGTATTGTTTTTGATGAGAGTAACGAAATTCTTGAAAATGATAACGAACAGTTTCTCGAAGAAATTTCCGACGACTTTAAAGACATTTCAAAATTCACAAAACAGATTCAAAAGTTGCAAAAAAAAGATATAAAAGACAGAATGACCAAAGCGATCGCAGATGAAAACTACGAGCTTGCAAAAATTTATAATGATGAACTGATACGAAGAGAAAAATAATGGATAAACTTTTCTATGCGCCTGATATAGATAAAAATTCGGTATTACCCGAAGATGAATCAAAACACTGTACGCAAGTTCTAAGACTGAAATCAGGCGAAAAAATATTGATAACCGACGGCAAAGGTTTTACCTGCGAAGCCATATTGCAAGATATTAAATCCGGAAATTGTAAAGTGGAGGTTACGAACAGGAGATTTCAGCCTCCTTGTTTTTCCGAAAAAATCCATATTGCCGTTGCACCGACAAAAAATATTGACAGAACGGAATGGTTTGTTGAAAAAGCCACCGAAACAGGTATCAGCAAGATAACGTTCCTGCGTTGCCAACATTCCGAAAGGAAAGAAATCAATTTAAACCGTATCAAGAAAATTGCCGTAAGCGCAATGAAACAATCTCAGAAAACTATATTGCCAGAAATAAGTGAAATGATTGAATTTAAGGAATTTATTCTTCAGGATTGGGATGGAATAAAAATGATAGCGCATTGTGAAGACATTGAACGCCAGCATATTAAAAAAACGTATCAAAAGCATACGGATGCCGTTATTTTAATAGGTCCTGAGGGTGATTTCAGTCCGAAAGAAATAGAAATGGCTGTTAATAAAGGATATATTCCCGTTTCACTAGGCAACAGCCGGTTAAGAACAGAAACGGCAGCCTTGATGGCATGTTACGCCATACATATAATAAATGCATGATCATGAAAAATATATATATTATTTTAGTTTTATCTTTTTCAAATCTCTGTTTCTCGCAGGAAAACACTACGGAATACAGGTTTGAAGCGGCAGGCGCAACATCTACAACATCGAAGACACCATTTTGGATGACAAATAATTCATACGGAATCGTACCGCTGGAATCAGGTAACGGATACCTGCGACTCTGCGTATTACACCATCAAATGTCGGAAAGTAATTTTCGATGGGGTGGAGGAATAGATATAATTTCCTCAATGCCAAGATACAGAAATGTTTATGTGCAACAACTTTTCATTGAAGCAGGCTATAAAGCATTAAATATCAGAATAGGAAGTAAAGAAAATTATACTTCGCTTTGGAACAGGGATTTAAGTAGCGGAGATATGGTAATTTCAAAAAATGCCCGTCCTATTCCGGAAATAGATATTTCCGTACCGCGATTCACCGATGTGCCGTTAACGAAAGGACTGTTACAATACAAGGGAAATTTCGCACTCGGACGTTCTTTTGATAATGCCTACTTAGAGGATTTCACGAAAGGAAAAGAATATTTTACAAGAAATATCCTTTGGCACCATAAATCGCTTTATGTCAGATTTTCGGATAAAAAAACCGATTTCCCTCTGACTGCAATTCTGGGAGTAAGACATTATGCGCAATGGGCAGGGATTTCAAACAATCCCGATATTGGCGTACAACCACATTCCGTTAAAGATTTTTTGCGTGTTATCGCAGGAAAATCAGGCGGATCGGATGCAACGATATCAGACCAGATAAATATCTTGGGAAACCATTTCGGCAGTTATGAGATAAAAATCGGATATTTGACGAAACCTGTTGATTTCTACCTTTACAAGCAACATTACTTTGATGATGTTTCGGGAGTAGAACTTTACAATTTCCCAGATGGTTTATATGGCTTTCAGGCTGATATTAAAGATTTTTCGATTATCAATAAAATTGTGCTCGAATACTTGTTTACGCTGGACCAGAGCGGCCCGTTTCATCATATTATATATGACCATTCCGTATATCCGGGCTATGGCGGCGGAGGTGATAATTATTACAATAACGGTGTGGAGTATCCGACGGGCGTTTCATATTTTAACAGAGCCATCGGAAACCCTTTGCTTACTTCGCCGATTTATAACGAAAACGGTAAACTGAGTTTCCATAATAACAGAGTTAAAGCGATTCATTTAGGCATAAGCGGTTATTTATCAAATCAGTTTTCCTATCGTCTTCTCGCAACCCACACAGACAACAGAGGTACGGTGGAAGCGCCTTTTTTAGAAAAAAAGAAAACATGTATGTTTTTTGCAAAACTATCATATTGTCATCCTCGCCTTGAAGACTGGCTTTTTGGTTGTGAAATTGCAGCTGATTTTGGAACGCTGTACGGAAATAATCGGGGAATTTCCTTTTCCATCTCGAAAACGGGAATTTTGAAGAGATAAAAAAATTGGCTCTCATGTTTTTAAATCGATTTTGAATATTTTTTACTTCGCAATGAAAAACTTTTAACATATAATGAATTTATACAATAGAGATTAGGAAGTATTATGAAATAAATTGCCCAATTAGAAAACAAATTACTCACCTGAGTTCGGGATAAGAAATTTTCATCGGCCTGTTTCATTCCCCTGTTTTTGTTGCATCCTCGACGACGGGCGTCGTCACACTTTAACAATAGTCGTTGACCTGCTGATCGACGGGAGATCGCATTTTATTCAATCATTTGCATATTTTGATAATTCCTTATCCCGAACTCAGGTTAACAATATGTTCGAATTATACTTGTCTTATGACAATATCAGGGATAACAGGCAGGAAAACAGTAAGTCGGGGAAATGAGGTTTCAGGGTGGCAATGATTTTTTCGACAGCGATTTTCATTTGGACGCGCACTGTGCTTTCTCGAATGGAGAGTATTTCGGCTATTTGTCTTGGTTTCAAACCTTCTTCGCGCGACATGAGGAATATGATGCGGCATTTTTCGGGTAGCTGATTGATGACGTGTGTGAGGAGTGTTTCCATTTCGGCGGTAATTAACTGTTCTTCTGCCGAAGCCTCCTGTAACGCTTCGATGTGGAGTGGTATTTCATCGAGCGAAACCACCGTGTCCGCATCTCTCTGTTGCGCTTGAAAACGTCGGGATTCGTTACGTGTAGCGACGTACAGGTAAGTTTCAATGTTTGTAATATCTTTCAGTTTTTTACGCGATTGCCAGACGGAAAAGAAGACATTGGTAACTACTTCACGGCAGGCTTCTTTTTCTTTCAAGAAATAGAAAGCGAAGCGGAATACCTGTTCATAGTACAAATCGTAGAATCGGCTGAAAGCATCCTGACGACTGTCTGCAATCAGATTTAGAAGTTGCGTTGTTTTCATGGCGTCATTCACTCATTTGTTTTCTGCTTGTATAGAAGCGGAAGATGTCGTTTTTATCCTGGGGACGAATATCTGCATGCCAGGCAAATTTTTTCAGGTTTTTCTGTTCTGGTAACAATTCAAAAATCGGGGTCATTTTTCCTTTCGGCACAGGCCAGATTTTCAGTCTGTCGAGTTTTCCTTTTTTCATCCTAATGGACAGGTATGAACTTTGCGTATAGTTGTGTCCTACTATTGTACTGTCTTTTTCAAGAGGATAGAAAATTGATTCCGCATTTCCGTCAATGTCTATATGTTCAATGTTTTTTCCCGTAAACCAGGCTTTCAAATCGTTTCCGCCCAGTTGATTGTAGAAGTTCGAATCAACTTCCTGCACGACAAAGGCGGCAGTGGGTACATGCACGTACTCGACTGTTGTATCCGACATGTAAACGATAATGGTATCGCCGAAAAGTTGTTGCCCTTCGTTCCACAGTATTGGATTTCCGTACATGTAAAGCACCGAATCTTTTGTATTGAATCGCATCGAATCGCAAACACCCTGTATGTCGATCCGATAGAAACGAACGCCCCCGTATGCTTTCAAGAATCTTGACGTCGAATCAACCGTTATAAGTTGCAGCGTATCGGCATGGAGGAAAAGCGTATCACCCTGTGAATATTCGAGCGCACAGGCGCTGTCGGTTGCAAAGGCGTATTCCGTTTTTTCTTCATAATAACCTACATGTCCCGTCAGGGTCATATTTTGCGCAGTATCCGTAAAAAATATGTTTCCGAATGCTTGACCTGTACCGTTCGTCTTGTCGTAAACGAGCGAGTCGCCTGTCAGGATTTTGTTTCCTGAAAGAATTTGCGAACGGTCAAGTAACAGAGATGTGTTTTCTTGCGTGTTGTACCATCCTTTCGAGGTGTGTATCACTCCGCTGTCCGATTCGATGATCGATGGTCCGAGGATGGTGGCTGTTTTGGTATCGGTACTGTATTCCAGAGTGTCCGAATATAGCGTAAATTCGGGATTGTTGATGCGCACACTGTCGTTGAATACCGCAATCTTTGTGTCAAGAAAATAATTTCCGTAAACGGAGACAAGTTCGTTTTCTTCATCGACAATACGCCCGCCGGCAAAATAATATCCAGTGTTGGTTATGCGGTTATAGTCAAGACTGTCGGTATAAAGAGTTACGACGCTGCTGTCTTTTTGAATATTAACCATTCGCACATTTTTACGCATTTTTGCAATCTCCGTATTGCTGTCATAGAAAAGGTAATCGCCATAAACAAACAGTGTGTCTCCCTGTTCCAGACGAACAAGTCCGAAAGCTTCCAGCGAAGCGTCCTGTTCATAAAAATAAGCGCTGTCGCAATACATATATGAACTGTCGTGTCTGAAAATGACGTTCCATCTCAAAACTTGACGCTGATCATTTATATTTTTATTGAAGGATTGAGTGTCTGCACGTACAAGATATATTTTTGTTTTGGGGGTTGTAGTGGTATCTGCAGACATCACTTGCGCCTCCTGAGAATACAGCGATATTCCTGTTAAGAAAAACAACAGTACAATATATGTAAGCAGTTTCATCCTTAATTCTTTGAATCATTCTTTTACCCAGTCCGGATACTTGAAATCGCACTCGCGCCAACCGTCCGAAATCCTGATAAAGGTACTCTTTTGTTTACTTTTTATCCATTCACTAATTACTTCCTGGCGTTTCTTCTCTTCTACTATTGTTTTGAGTTCTTGAAAATCATCTGAAATATTTGCCTGGTGCGCCTTCACTCTTGATTTGAGTTTCACTGTTGCAACTACATCTTTCTGCTGATAATTCTTCATTATGAACGGTTTGGATATGTCGCCGATTTGCATTTTTTCCACGACAACACCCATTCCCTGCGGCAATTCCTGCATTTCAAACTTAGGCGTACCGAAATTGCGGCTTTCTTCATCTTGATTGACCATCAGGCCCTTGTTGTTTCGCGTATTCTTGTCGGACGAAATATACATTACCGCTTCTTCAAATGTAATCTTGCCCGCATTAATATCGGTATAAAGCGAATCGAGACGTTGCATTGCCTTGCTCAACTCTGCCTCGGATACTTTCGGACGAAGTAAAATGTGGCGAACATTAATTCTGTCGCCTCGTTTTTCAATCAGCTGGATGATATGATAACCATATTCGCTCTGAACGATGTTTGAAATTTTGCTAGGGTCGTTCAAGCTGAATGCAGCTGTTGCAAATTCGGGGTCAAGTTGCACTTTCGACATGAATCCCGTTTCTCCGCCCTGCATGTATGAAGCCGGATCTTCGGAATAAAGTATCGCAAGAGATGAAAACGTACGCTCGCCTTTATTTATCTGTTCGGTAAATTCACGCAAGCGCGCTTTTATGGCATCGGTAACCGACAGCGGAATTTGAGGCTCCATTGTGATTATTTCAACCTCAACTGTTGCCGGTATCATCGGCAAGCTGTCAGGAGATACTTTACTGAAATATTTGCGGACGTCGGAAGGCGTCAATCTTATATCACCGACAATTTTTTTCTGCATCTCTCCTACTACTTGCTGGTCTCTGACGCTTCTTTTCTGGTCTTCCTTAATTTGAGACAGTTTTTTTCCGAAATATTCCTCCAGTTTCTCTTGTGAACCTATTTTGTTGATGGCCATGTTTGTCCATCTGTCCACATAAGTCAATACCTTGCTTTCATCGGCATAGATACTGTCGATTTTAGCTTGACTGAGGAAAAGTTTTTGAATAGCAAGTTGTTCCGGCAAGATACAATAGGGGTCTCCGTCAAAACGTTCACCTTCGCTTTGCATCAAAAGTCGATGGTTTTCAACATCCGAACGTAATATTGCTTCATCTCCCACAACCCAGATAATTTCGTCTATTACGTTCTTCTGTGCAGTTGTCGAAACGGATATCAGTACGCTTGTGATTAGTGTTATAAATTTCCTGGACATTTTATTTTTTTAGTTTTTTTATTGTTACAAATATTTTTTCAAATTCTTCAAAACTTTCCAGTTTATTTTAACCGGATATTTCTCATTCAGTTCTTTAAGCCATTCCGCTTCAAGTTTTTCCTGTTCTTCTACTGGACGGCTCCATACGCGCTTGTTACTTATTTCAAACAACAGAATTCCGTCATAATACTCTTTCACAAGCATACTGTATTCCGGATTATTTTTTTCGAGAGAGCGGCGTTCAACCTCGGTTGCAATATCTCTTCCAAACATTGCAAACAGTTCGTTCAGGTAGTCTTTTGAATATTTTTGTGCCGAAAGAGGTCTCATGCTCATGTATTCAACAAATTCAAATTGCGGAAAAACTAAAGTATCAATAGTTACAAGCGTTTTTTTCATCACTATGCCACGGTTGTAAAAACCCGTATCGGCAGGGAAATAATCGTCTGCCAGCGCAAGCAGTTCATCGTATGCTTCGGGATAATATTTATAATTATGTTTTGCTTTCACTTTTTCAACGAACCCCCGAGACAAATCAAAATTATAATCTGAATTTTCCATATCTTGATACAGTTGACTTTCAAGTTCTTCAAACGGAGCGAGAGGTTTTTTGTCTATGAGTTTCAATATATGATAGCCGTAGCGTGTTTCAATCGGTTTGCTTATATCGCCTGTATCTTTGAGAGCAAATGCCGTTTCTTCAAATGGTTTAACCATCTGACAAAGTCCGAAATAATTCAGTAATCCGCCATTTTTACCCGAAGTCGTATCGCTCGAAAACTGTTTTGCCAGTTCGGCAAAATCTTCTCCTGATATGGCTTTTTTATAAATCTCTTCCGATTTTTTTAGCGTCTCGGCTTTTTCCACTTCGGTCGGGTTTTTGTTCGGATATGCCGTAAGTATCTGTGCTATACGAACTTTACCCGGGTTGGGCGTCAATTCTTCAAGTTTAAGAATATGAAATCCGTATATGGAACGTATCGGCATTGAGAGTTCTCCCGGCTTCATCGAATACAGCCTGTTTTCAAGTACTTTTGGCATCTGTAAAGGATAAATGCAATCAACTGTCTCGTATAATCCGGTTTGACTTTTCCCGTAGTCGGTTATTTGTAAACCGACCGAATCGACAGGCTCTCCGCTCATGATACGGTTATATGCTTCCAGCATCCTGTTATAAGTAGCGACAGTATCTTTCGATACAATGTTTTCTTCCGGCAGCAGTAACACCAAATGTTTAAAGCTTGGGATGACTTTCATTCGGTTATAAATCAGATACATGGCCGAATCTTCGCTTGTCTTGTCCTGCAAATAGCTCTCCTGCAACTGCTTTTTGTAACGGTTTAATTCCTGTTCGAATTTAGGCGCTTGATTATACGTTAACGCCTCGGCATCGGCGACTTTAAGTTTGTAATTCTTAAACAACTCAACATACTTTTCAACAGATTTTTTGTCGATCAAATTAACGCTGTTGTCTTTCTTTGCTATAAAAATAAACTCTGACAGCTGTATATCCTTATCTGCTACTGTCATGACAACCGGGTCTTTTTTCTCTTTTGCTTCTGTGACAGTAATTATTACTGCCGAGGCTAATAACAATACAATTTTTCTCATAATTCTTTCTGATTTTATCTTAATATTTTTAATTCTCTCTCTATTCATTAATTTGCCATTTCCGAAAGGAATTTAATCCTTACAAGTCTGATTTCTACTTCGGTATAATTACTCCCCAATTCTTTCAACGCATCGTTCAATTTGTCGGTTACGGATTCTTTAAAATATTGATATATATCTTCTACGTGTTCTTCATCCATGATTTCTCCAATGAAATAGTCAATATTGATACGGGTTCCCGAATATACGATCGTTTCTATTTCGTCAAGAAGTTCATCAAATTCAAGCCCTTTGCTTATTGCAATATCGTCTAATGCTACTTTGCGGTCGATACTTTGAACGATCCATACCTTGAGTTTTGATTTATTAGCTATCGTTCTGACTCTTAAATCTTCCGGTCGTTCGATTTCGTTTTCTTCCACATATCTTCTGATAACATCAACAAATTCTTGACCGTATCGTTTTGCTTTCCCGGCGCCTACTCCCGGAATATTTTGCAATTCATCGACTGTTACCGGATATGTCGTTGCCATAGATTCGAGCGAAGGGTCTTGAAAAATGACATAAGGAGGTAATTCCAGCCGTTTGGCGATCTTTTTACGCAAATCTTTCATAATCGAAAACAGTGCAGGGTCAACGGCGCTTGATACGCCGCCATGAACCGGCGTTTCATCTCCATCGTCGTCATTGCCAAATTCATTATCTTCGACAACCTTGAACGAAACAGGGTTTTGCATAAATTCGCGTCCACTATCGGTCAGTCTCAATATGCCGTAATTTTCAATATCTTTTTCAAGATAGCCGGCTATAAGCGCCTGACGAATAACGGAGTGCCACAGTTTTTCTCCTTCTTCCACGCCACTCCCGTAAATTTCGAGTTCATTATGTTTGTACGATATGATGTCGGATGTTTCAACAGCCACCAAAATATTAACAATATATTCGGCCTTGTTCTTTTCTTTTAAAGTAAGAATTGTTTCGAGAATTGTTTGTAACAGTTCCTTGGCTTCAATAAATTTCTTGGGTTTTGTGCAGTTATCACAGTTACCGCAATTTTCTTCTTCGTATTTTTCACCGAAATAGTGCAGCAAGACTTTTCGGCGACAAAGCGCCGTTTCGGCATAAGCAGCTGTTTCGAGCAGGAGTTGTTTGCCTATTTCCTGTTCTACAACAGGTTTTCCTTGCAGGAATTTTTCGAGTTTTTGAAGATCTTTGTTTGAATAAAAAGCTATACATTGCCCTTCGCCTCCATCTCTTCCTGAACGGCCGGTTTCCTGATAATACCCTTCGAGGCTTTTAGGTATGTCATAATGTATAACGTAACGTACGTCAGGCTTGTCAATGCCCATCCCGAAGGCAATTGTAGCTACAATCACATCTACTTCTTCCATAAGAAAAGCGTCCTGGTTAATAGAGCGGACCGACGATTCTATTCCTGCATGGTAAGGCAAGGCTTTTATTCCGTTTGCGCACAGAATTTCGGCAAATACTTCTACTTCTCTGCGACTCAGGCAATAAATAATTCCCGATTTTCCTTCGTTTTGTTTTATGAACTTTATAATGTCTTTGTCGATATTATTCGTTTTCGGACGTATTTCATAGTATAAATTGGGACGATTAAACGATGACGAAAACACTGTTGCGTCCATCATTAACAGATTTTTTTGAATGTCGTGCTGTACTTTGGGAGTTGCCGTTGCAGTGAGCGCTATCACGGGACGGTCGCCTATCTCATTTATTATAGGTCGAATACGGCGATATTCGGGACGAAAATCATGTCCCCATTCCGAAATACAATGCGCCTCATCCACAGCAAAAAATGAAATCTGTACCCGGTTAAGAAAATCAATATTTTCCTCTTTTGTCAGCGATTCGGGGGCTACATAGAGCAGTTTCGTCTTTCCCGATAAAATATCGCTTTTAACATCTTCAATAGCAGCCTTGTTGAGTGATGAATTGATAAAATGTGCCACGCCGTCGGTTTCGCTGAAATTTCGCATCGCATCAACTTGATTTTTCATTAACGCGATAAGCGGAGAAATGATTATGGCTGTTCCGTCCATCAATAAGGCAGGAAGTTGAAAACAAAGCGATTTACCTCCTCCGGTAGGCATTAATACGAACGTATCTTTCTCTGCAATAACATTTTCAATGATTTCGAGCTGATTGCCTTTAAATTTATCAAAACCGAAGTGTTGTTTCAATGCTTCAAGAATATTTTTTCTGCTGATTTTCTTAACCGATTTGCCCTTAGGAGTTGACTTTCGGATTGTAGCGGCCCTGTCAACTGCCGATTTTGCGGCGGCTCTCTTTTTGGCAGTTAATTTTTTTGAAATGTTTTTCACCGATTTTTTGAATGTTATATTCTTTACCATATGAAATAAAAACTGTTTTATGATGCTATGTGCAATTTATTGACATCGGTATTTACGAAATTTTCTTTCGCATAATCCAATGTTACATGTAGTTTTTTTTGTGTTCCCGAAGGCATTTCATACATTGCATTCATCATTATTGCTTCTACGATGGAACGCAATCCGCGTGCTCCCAATTTGAATTCTATAGATTTATCCACGATAAAATCCAAAACTTCCTCGTCGAAGACAAGATCTATTTTGTCCATTTTAAACAATTTTATGTATTGCTTGATAATTGAATTGTTCGGTTCGGTCAATATTCTTTTCAGTGCGCTTCTGTCCAATGGATTAAGATAAGTTAAAATAGGTAAGCGTCCTATTATTTCGGGAATCAATCCGAAAGATTTCAAATCGACGGGAGTAATGTACTTCAAAAGATTATTCCTGTCGATATTAAACATTGTTCTGTTTGCGGTATAACCGACGACTCTCGTGTTTATTCGCTGGGCAATCTTTTTTTCTATGCCATCAAAAGCTCCGCCGCAAATAAACAGAATATTTTTCGTATCTACCGAAATCATTTTCTGTTCCGGATGCTTGCGACCTCCGTATGGGGGCACATTAACCGCATGACCTTCCAGCAGTTTCAACAATCCCTGTTGCACTCCTTCACCGCTTACGTCTCGCGTTATTGAAGGATTGTCGCTTTTGCGTGCAATTTTATCTATTTCGTCAATAAACACTATGCCTCGTTGTGCCGCTTCTACATTATAATCTGCAACTTGCAAAAGTCTCGACAAGATACTTTCTACATCTTCGCCTACATAACCCGCTTCGGTAAAAACCGTTGCATCCACGATACAGAACGGAACATTGATTTTTCGTGCTATTGTCTTGGCAAGCAATGTTTTACCCGTCCCCGTAGCGCCAACCATTATGATATTGGATTTTTCAATCTCGATTTCGTCTTTCATGTTATACTGCGAAAGCCTTTTGTAATGGTTATATACAGCTACCGAAAGAAATTGTTTTGCATCGTCTTGACCAATAACAAATTCATCAAGAAAACGCTTTATCTCCACAGGTTTGGGAAAATCTTTTAAATTGAGTCCAAACCCTCTTGTTTTACCGGAATGGCCTTGCTCTTTTACAAGTTCAAAAGCCTTTGTAACGCAGTCATCACAAATAGCGCCATCAAAGCCTGAAATGAGTAAATTCACTTCTTTACGGGTTTTTCCACAAAATGAACATACACTGTTTGCTCTACCCATTGTCTTTAATCTTTATCTTTTTGTCAATATTTCATCCACCATTCCGTATTCTACGGCTTCGACTGCCGTCATCCAATAATCGCGATCACTGTCTTTTTCTACGTCTTCATAGGTTTTTCCCGAATGGGTTGATATTATTTTGTAAAGTTCTTCCTTGACTTTTAAAATTTCTTTTACGGCAATTTCCATATCCGACGCCTGTCCTTGCACACCGCTTAACGGTTGGTGTATCAGCACTCTCGAGTGATTCAGGGCAAAACGTTTTCCTTTTTTACCCGCAACTAAGATAATCGAAGCCATGGAGGCTGCTATTCCCGTACAAATAGTAGAGACATCGCTTGTTATGTACTGCATGGTGTCATAAATTCCGTAACCCGCATATACAGAGCCTCCGGGAGAATTAATGTATATGGAAATATCTTTACCCGGGTCGCTTGTGTCAAGATAAAGCAGTTGAGCTTGTATCACATTCGCTGCATAATCGTCTATTTGGGTGCCGAGAAATATGATTCTGTCCATCATCAAACGTGAAAAAACGTCCATCTGAGCTACGTTCAACTGGCGTTCTTCAATGATCGTCGGCGAAATGTAACTGCTCTGTATGTTTGTGTAACTTTCCAAAGTATTGCTGTTTATTCCCAAATGTTTGGTTGCATATTTTTTAAATTCGTTCATAATTTTTTTATTAGTTTTCATTTTCGTCTATATCCATATTAAAAAATTCGGCGCAAGTAATTTCTTTTTCTTCAATACTGATTTTCTCTTTTGCTATTTCCGTCAATTTTTCTTCAATCGCTCTTTCTGTAAATTTCATTACATTATCCGGATCTTCCATCATTTTCTCTACATGATTATTAAGCAAACTTTCGGGAACGGACATCATGCCATATCGTGCGTACTGAACCTTAACGGTGCGTTCGGCAACGCTTTTCACGTCATTTTCTCTTACTTCAATGCCTAAATCCAAAACAAGTTTCTCTCTGGCAAATTGGTATCTCAAATTTTTGGCAATCAGGGGATATTCTATTTCAATATCTTCCTTTGTTTTATTCTCATTTGTTGCGAGCAATCCACGTTTCAAAATATCATCTGCAAACGTAATGTTTTTCGATTTTTCAAGCAACAAGTTATGAAAATCTCTTGCAAATCTGTACTCACTTTCAAGTGTATATTGCTCTGCTATAACGGATTTTGTCTTTTCACGAAACTCTGTTTCGTCTTTTACGACACCTTCACCGAATATTTTATCATAAAGTTCTACATTCAATTCCGCCTTTTTATTTCTCGTAATTTTTTGCACTTCGAACGAAAAATCACTTTTCATTTCTTTTGCCTTTTCTTTGTCAATCTTCAATAACAAGGCAACCTCCGTATCCAAACCTTTACATGCTTCGTAAGGATTAAAAATGATTTCTTCACCAACGCCAATGCCGATAAATTTTTTTTGTTCAGTCTCTTCTTTCATATATTTCGGTATCACTTTTGCATTTTTTATCACTATGCCTTCCGAAACAGGTTCGCCGCCGACCAATTCCACCATAAGGCCTTCCATCAGATCCTCTTCTTCCGATCTTTCCACTTCTTCGAAAGAGGCATAAGTGTTTGTGTATGAATCTATTTGTTTATTGACCATTTCATCGTCAATCTTTATTTTATAATAGGTAAGTTTATCCTTTTTCGACAATGCAAAATTAAGTTTCGGGTGATAAGCCAAATCGAAACTAAATTCAAAACTCTCATCGTTTTCCAGGTCCAATTTTTTGGGATCCGTTTTGCTCTGAACAGGTTTACCTAAAATGTTTATTTTATTTTCATTAATGTAATCAGTCATCGACTTCGTTACAATTTTGTTCAATTCTTCCGCAAGTACATAGGAACCATACATTTTCTTTATCATACTCATCGGTACCATTCCTTTCCGGAATCCGGGTATGTTTGCTTTTTGACGTATTTCGCGAAGACTTTTTTCCAGATTGCCTTCGTAATCGTTCTTTTCCACATCAATCTTTAATACACCGCTCAGAGCGTCGCTGTTGTTTAGAGAAATATTCATTCTTTCTTTCTAATTTTAATTATTTATTATTTAAAAAATAGGCGGCAAAATTAGTAAAAATTTAATTCTGACAACCATATTTCTTTGTAAAAATATCTGCGAAGATAAATTATTTGTTTGAAATACAAGAAAAAATTTCGATATTTGCACTGTTTTTTAAGTTTTTTTTAACCATTATAACAATAAATAGTATGTCAATTAGTGCATTACAAAAAGAAAGGGCTAAATATACGCCTAAAGTTCCTTCCGCTTTGAAAGGGAATGTGAAAACGATTGAAGGTTCATATACTCAATCTATTGCAGATCAAGAGGAAATAAAAAAAATGTTTCCTAATACTTATGGGATGCCTGTCATCGTCTTTGAAAAATCAAGCGAGCATAAATCAATACCTGCTGTTAATGCGGGAGTGATACTTTCAGGAGGGCAAGCTCCGGGAGGGCACAACGTGATTGCAGGATTATTTGACGGGCTGAAAAGTATAAACAAAGATTCCCGACTTTACGGATTTATACTTGGACCCGGCGGACTTGTCAATCACGAATACATGGAATTAACAGCCGACATTATTGATGAATACAGAAATACGGGTGGTTTTGACATTATTGGTTCCGGACGTACAAAACTCGAAACAAAGGAACAGTTTGACAAAGGACTTGAAATTTTGAGACAGCTCAATATCTCCGCACTTGTTATCATCGGAGGTGATGACTCAAATACAAATGCCTGTATATTAGCAGAATACTACAAATCGATTGATGCCGGAGTACAAGTGATAGGTTGTCCGAAAACGATTGACGGAGACCTGAAAAACGAGCAAATTGAAACTTCATTTGGTTTCGATACGGCATGCAAAGTTTATTCGGAAGTAATCGGAAATATCCAGCGCGACTGTAATTCTGCACGCAAATATTGGCATTTTATAAAATTAATGGGACGTTCAGCATCTCATATTGCTCTTGAATGTGCATTGCAGACACATCCTAATATATGTATTATTTCGGAAGAAGTAGAATCTAAAAATCAGACACTTGAAGATATTGTGAATTACATCGCAACAATCGTTTCCCAAAGAGCCGACGAAGGTAATAATTTTGGAACAGTGCTTATTCCAGAAGGACTTGTCGAGTTCATACCTGCAATGAAACGTCTGATTGCCGAACTGAATGATTTCCTCGCAAGAAACGAAACTGAGTTTAGGATGATTAAGAAAAGCGAACAGCGCTCTTATATCATCAATAAACTGACAAAGGAAAATTCCGAATTATATGCAAGCCTCCCTGAAACAGTGGCTCGTCAATTGACGCTTGACCGCGATGCGCACGGCAACGTGCAAGTTTCATTGATAGAAACCGAAAAATTACTTGCCGAAATGGTAGAAAACAAACTTGCCGAATGGAAAGCAGCCGGTAAATACAAAGGAAAATTTTCAACACAAGTTCATTTCTTCGGATATGAAGGACGTTGTGCAGCTCCATCAAATTATGATGCAGATTATTGCTATTCAATTGGTTATACTGCATCATGCCTGATAAATGCAGGCAAAACGGGATATATATCATCTGTCCGCAACACGACGCAACCCTCTGATAAATGGATTGCAGGAGGTATCCCTATTACAATGATGATGAATCTTGAACGTCGTCATGGAGAATTTAAACCAGTGATTCGTAAAGCTTTAGTAGACCTCAAGGGCGCTCCGTTTAAAGAATTTGCCGTAAACAGAGATTTTCGCGCAATAAATACTGATTACGTTTATCCCGGTCCTATTCAATATTTCGGACCTGCCGAAGTTTGCGACCAGCCAACTGTTACGCTGCAATTAGAACAACGAAAATAAGGAGTTTTTTCATGTTTTCGGGAATAATAGAAGAAGCGGCAACAGTAAAAGCCGTTGAGCATGATAAAGGTAATATCCACCTAACGTTAAGTTGCTCGTTTGTAAATGATTTAAAAATTGACCAAAGCGTTTCTCATAATGGGGTTTGCCTCACCGTTGTAAAAAAAACGGATGATACTTACACTGTTACGGCAATCAAAGAAACGCTTGAACGTTCTAACTTGGGATTGTTGAAGGCAGGCGACAAGGTAAACCTTGAACGCAGTATGTTAATGAATGGCAGGCTTGACGGTCATATTGTACAAGGGCATGTGGATCAAACAGCCAAATGTATGGACGTCAGCGAAGCGAACGGTAGTTGGTATTTCAAGTTTGGATACGACTGCAATGAGGAATTGGCAAAACAAGGGTATATCACTGTTGAGAAAGGTTCCGTTTGTGTGAACGGAGTCAGCTTAACTGTTTGTAATTCAAAAGAAAACAGTTTTGAAGTGGCTATCATACCGTATACATTTAAACACACCAATTTTTCACAAATCCGAAAGGAAACAGTTGTAAACATTGAATTTGATATTATCGGAAAATATATCAGTAGATTAATCAGGATATAAAGAAAACATATCGTCGTTATCCGCATACTTTCGATGAATTGTCGAATGCATTCAGACATTCTTTCTTTGTTGGTGGGAAGACAATTGTAAATTTTCTATTACTTTTGAAAAGTAGTAACCTGAGTTCTGGATAAGGAATTATCAAAATATGCAAATGTGCAAATGATTGAATAAAATGCGATCTCCCGTCGATCGGCAGGTCAACGACTATTGTTAAAGTGTGATGACGCCCGTCGTCGAGGATGCAACAAAAATAGGGGAATGAAACAGGCCGATGGAAAATTTCTTATCCCGAACTCAGGTTGTTACGTGCGACATAGCCGCACTGCTAAGGCTGTCGTAGCAACTCGAGTATGGGTAGCGTAACAACACTACCGTGATGTATCGTTCGGCAATGAGTAGCAATTATTTTCACACAATTCCCCTTGTATAACCTTTTTTTTATTTACAGACAATCGTAAAATATAATTCTTATATTTGCGTCGTCAAATTAAGGGAACATTTTCTGTAATTTCACACAAAGTGATTGATAATTAATAAAACATAATAAATTTAAAATGAGAAAAAATTTGCTAAAATTCGTGATGACTGCAACATTGGTAATATTTGCCGGTACG
>JAITJX010000005.1 GCA_031278765.1 Tannerella sp.
GTAATTAATCTTTGCGAAATGAAATTCGCCGGTGAACCCTTTGTTATTGATAAGAAGTATGACGAAAATTTACGGAATAAACGCGCCGTTTTCAGACAGGAAACAAAGACAAATAAAGCTCTTCATTTGACGCTAATTACCACTTATGGCGTTTTTCACAACGAATACTGGGGTGGTATTCAGTCGGAAGTTACGATGGACGATTTATTTGAAAAAATTTAACTGCGATGGTGTAAAAAGCTATTCGTCTTAGCGCACCACTTGCACGCTGCATGAATTAAAAATACAGCTGTACGCTACGGCGGACGGACGGCAACAAAGCAGCCGTTCTCAAAGCAGATAAGGAAAATGACTTGTGGGGAGCGCTTGATTATATTGCTAAAATAAAGTAAACGCAGTCAGGTTGATGCTTTCCTGAAATTTGCTTCAACTCACAAAGTTTTGGACGCGGAATATAAATTTAACAGGGATAATTGCTATGACCGGTAAAATATCTTCAAATAATAGAGACGCCACTACCACGATAAATCAGGGCTTATTCACATTTGGACAAAATCTACGCAGAGTATAGGATTTACATTACAATAAACAGAAAAAAATATGGCTATCATCAAATATAAAAATGTAGCGATTTCCGCTATTTCGGCCTGTGTGCCTAAAACCGTATCTTCAAATCATGAGCTAAGAAGCATGATGCCAGAAGAAGAAGTTGAAAAAGTAATCAATTCCATTGGGATAAAAGAAAAAAGAATAGCGGATAAAGATGTCTGCGCTTCCGATTTGTGCTTTAAGGCAGCGGAAAAATTATTGGAAGATAATAATATTGATAGAGATTCCATTGATGTGCTGTTGTTTTTAAGTCAATTGCCGGATTATAAAATCCCTGCAACCGCTCCTGTTTTACAAAACAGGCTATGTTTTCCCAAAACAACCGCAGCGCTTGATTTGTCATTAGGATGTTCCGGTTATGTATATGGTTTGGCAACCGCTATGTCGTTTGCTTCGCAGGAAGGAATTAACAGGGTATTATTGCTCGTGGGAGAAACATTTTCCAAAATTGTAAATAAGCAGGATAAAGTAAATGCCCCTTTGTATGGAGATGCGGGAACAGCAACGCTTATTGAGAAGGGTAAAGGAAATGAAGTCATTTTTTCTCTTTATTCCGACGGTGCCGGAAAAGATGCCGTGATGATTAAAACAGGAGGATCCCGTTTCCCCGATACTGTTGAAAGTATTATTCCTCGCGAAAAGGAAGAAGGAAATATACGAGCAGACAACGAGGTGTTTATGGATGGTATGGATGTGTTTAATTTCGCATTGAGCGTTGTCCCCAAAAGTATAAAGGAAATATGTACCATTGCCCATGCAGATATTATGAACGTTGAACATATCATTCTGCATCAAGCCAATAAATTTATGACGGATTTTATTGTAAAACGATTAAAATATCCCGTAGAAAAAATACCATATTGTCTTGACAGGTATGGTAATACAAGTTCCGCTTCAATTCCTTTAACGATTGCTTCGGAATTGTCTGGTAAAAATATCGGTAACGTTGTCATGTGCGGTTTTGGTGCCGGACTTTCATGGGGTAGCGCATATTTATCTCTTGCGCAATGCAATATTTCAAAAGTAATTGATTATTGAATGTTACATAATTTACAATTTCATCACATAGGATATGCAGTAAAAGATATTCTTACTACTGCCGGATATTATACCGGAGCTGGGTGGCAGCTCTCTGAAATTTATTGTGATAAGATTCAAAACACCCAAATTGCATTTCTTTCTAAAAATGCTTTTCCGCTCATTGAATTGGTAGCTCCTGTGGATGAAAATTCTCCTATCGTTAAAACATTGGATAAAATGGGAATTACTCCATACCATATATGTTATGAAACGGATAATATTAAACAATCCGTAACAGCGTTGAAAGAACAGCATTTTTTACTCCTCTTTAAGCCTGTAGAGGCAATTGCATTCGGAAATCGTAAAATTTGTTACCTGTATCATCAACATGTCGGATTAATTGAATTGTTAAGTAAATGAAATATTTTATTTTTTTGCACTACTGCCATTGAGCGTTTTTTTTATTCGGATGCCATTTTTCGAGAGATGAAAATGTCATACTTTAAAATAGGGTTACAACAAAAGATAAAAACAAAATAATTTAAATTCCAAAAAAATGCAGATTAAAAATATAAAAGATTACGAATCTGTAAAAAAAATGCTGCGAGAAATAGACTTTTCAAGCGCTTTTATTCATTCGGACATTGTTTTTGGGTTCGCTTTTGAACGTGGATTATCTGTGAAAGAAATGTTACAAGCCCATTATCTTGCATTAAAAGAATTATTGGATGGAAAACCCGTATGGGTGCCAACCTTTTGTTACGATTTCACAACAACCGGACAATACGATGTACAAAATTCTCCCTCACAAGTGGGGGTATTTACCGAATACTTTCGTACCCATATTGCAAAATGGCGTTCCGCCACACCTGTTTTTTCGTTTGCCGGCGATGATGAGCCTCCTCAAATGTTTACCGGCAAAATAACAGATCCTTTTGATGAAAAATCACTTTTTCACGCATCGATAGAAAAAGATGCTATAATAATAGGATATGGGCTTAATACCATATCGGAGGCGGTTACTATTATGCATTATTGTGAAAGAGTGTCCGGGAAAATATATTATCGATATGACAAATTATTTCACGGAACAGTATCAGACGGAGGACAACTTCGCGAAGTAACGCTAAAATACCATGTGCGCCCCAAAAACTGTTATCTTGCGTATGATTTTTTACGTTTGGAGTCGGAACTGATAAATGCAGGAATTTTAAAGATCGTATCCGGAAATAGATTTGACTTTATATGTCTTAGAGTGAGAGATTTGTCTAATTTCTGGACACAAAAACTGCAAGAAGATGCACTGTATTTGTTAGACAGTCAATCTCGCAAATGGATAGAACCTGAGTTGCAACGACTCGGACGTCCGTTTATGTTGTCCGATTTTGAATAAATTATTTGTTATGCAGGGAAAACTGGAATACTATTTTGACCGTCTGTTTCCGATATGCCGCAGTTTAACAGGCGATGGAAACCGTAAAACATTGGAAATTCTTTCGGAAATTATTCCATTGAAAATTTCGGAAATACCATGTGGTACGCAATGTTTTGACTGGACTGTTCCTCCCGAATGGAATGTGAAAGATGCATGGATAAAAGACAGTAAAGGAAATTTTATTGTAAATTTTGCCGACAACAATCTGTATTTGTTGGGTTATTCCGAACCTTTCGCGGGAATCATCTCATACAAAGAATTGAAGGAACATCTTTACACTTTACCTGATTACCCTAATCAGATACCGTATCTTACTTCGTACTACAAACGGCGATGGGGTTTTTGTGTGAGACATCGTGACCTTGAAAGATTCGATCCTGCCGAAAAATATGAAATTTACATTGATTCGTCGCTGAACGAGAACGGTTCAATGACCATTGCCGAGGTTATCATTGAGGGTCAAACAAGGGACGAGGTTTTGTTTTCTACCTATTTTTGTCATCCTTCGCTGGCAAACAACGAATTGTCGGGTCCATTGGTAAGTACTTTTATATGTAATTCATTGGCAGGAATTATAAAAGAGAGAAGAGCAAAATTGAAATATACATACCGCTTTGTTTTCATCCCTGAAACCATTGGCAGTATATATTATTTGTCACAAATGGGAGAACATTTGAAGAAACGTTTGAAAGCGGGTTTTGTAATAACCTGCATCGGAGACAGGGGTGCATTTACATACAAGAAAAGTCGACAAGGCAATGCTTTGCCTGACCGTGTGATAGAATTGTTGCTGCAGCAAACGGAAAAAGAATACAAAATTATGGATTTTTTTCCCAGCGACGGTAGCGATGAGCGACAGTATTGTTCTCCTGGATTCAATTTGCCCGTAGGTTCGCTGATGCGCAGTATGTATGGCACATACCCCGAATATCATACCTCTGCCGACAATAAGGAGTTTATCTCTTTTGCTGCAATGGAAGCCTCGATTTACAAATATCTTGAAGCGATAAAAATGATCGAACAAATGCCTTTTTGTGAACCTCAATTGGGCAAACGAGGCTTGTATCCCACTCTGGGTTCACAAAAGGATACATCCAAAATAGTAGCCGCAATGATGTGGTTACTTAACTTCTGCGACGGAGAGCATGATTTAATAGATATTTCGTGGCGGAGTGGTACGCCTTTTATGGAATTGTTGCCGGTAGTCGATAAATTGGTAGAAAACGGAATCTTAAAAACACAAGTAAAATAATGTTGTCGGACATGTTCGACTGTTACAGATTATGAAGTATTTCATTTTTAGAAACGTTACGATTGAGCCTTTTTGGGGACATTTAGACGCTGTTTTTTCAGGTTATGAAGATATATCGCAAATTGACGAAACGGCCGAACGTTACGTTTGGTTTTATTTACCGCCTGTGGCCGACAATGTGGCGATAGCGGAAAAAATTCGCTATTATGCAGACTTGTTGTGTGTTGCGGTTGATAAATTATCTCAGGAAAAGATGTTTATCCTCTGTACTATGCGTAATGTATTCAGTGTACAAAGCATTATTTCCGACCGTATGATAGACAGCGCTATCCAGGCGTATAATTCAACTTTATATGATTTGGCGGTAAGTAATAGAAATATCAAAGTAATTGATTTTGCGCATTTTTTAGATGATTTTAAACAAGAAGAACTGCTGGATTGGCGTTATTATTTCATTTCGCAAATGGGATTAAACCCACGTATGATCGGAGATTTTGTCTTATGGTGGAATGTACGGATTCGAGCCATTGAAATGAAACGAAAGAAATGTCTTATACTTGACTTTGACAACACGTTGTGGGGTGGCATACTGGGCGAGGATGGAGTCGATGGCATTGCACTCGGTGGCGATTATCCCGGTAATTCCTTCCTTCTATTTCAACACCTAATACTTGAATTAAGCAATCAAGGTGTAATTCTCGCCGTATGCAGTAAAAATAATATGGAAGACGTGTTGCAATTATGGAAAAAACATCCCGATTTAGTCTTGAAAGAAGAACATTTTGCCGCAATGCGAATCAATTGGAATAACAAGGCGGACAATATTCGTGAGTTATCTCAAGAACTCAATCTGGGATATGATAGTTTTGTTTTTCTCGATGACAGTCCATCCGAACGCGAATTGGTAAAACGCCTTTTGCCGGAAGTCATCGTGCCCGATTTTCCCGAACAACCCTATTTGTTGCCTGCGTTTTTCAAAACGATAGCAGAACAATATTTTTCAGGGTATGCACTCACTGATGAAGATCGCTACAAAACTGCGCAATATAAAACAAATGCGCAACGGACACAAGTGCGGCAATCGTTTACAAATATGGATGAATATATTCGTTATCTTGAAATTGAACTAACCATTGCCGAAGTAACAGACCTGTCGCTTACTCGTGCGGCTCAAATGACGCAAAAAACAAATCAATTTAATCTCACCACACGCCGCTACACAGAGACCGACCTGTGTCGTAAAATAACAACAGGCAGTCGTATCTTTACGCTCTCGGTACACGATCGTTTTGGCGATAGCGGAACGACAGGCCTGTGTATTGTGGATATAAAAGGTAATTTGGCGAATATAGATTCTTTGCTTTTGAGTTGTCGTATTTTGGGTAAGGATATTGAAAAGGCTTTTCTTGCATATATTTTAAAAACATTGCAATCTCAAGGCATTGAGGAAGTCATGGCCGAATATATTCCTACGGAAAAGAATATGCAGACAAAAGACTTTTACGAAAAAGTTGGTTTTCTACCGGTTAATGAAGAAAATAGATATAAATTAGTTTTGTCGACGACAATAATAAAATTAAGTAACAATTATAAATTCAAAAGTATATGAACGAAAAAATTATAGAAATTGCATCGCGGGTGTTTCATATTAAAGCAACAAACGACACATCTCAAGCCACATGTCCCGTATGGGATTCATTACGCCATATCAATTTGATTATTGAACTGGAAGCGGCATTTGACATGCAGTTTGAGCCTGAAGAAATTGCAGCAATGAAAAGTATAGCAGAGATAAAGGCTATGATACTCGGTAAACAAAAATAACAACTAAAAACAGTGTGATGCAAACGATTAAATGCCTGACAGGAAAGAATTTCATCGGCACAGACGAATTGGCCGTGATTGCTTCTGTATTTCCCGTCAAAATACCCCCTGATATACCTCTATTTCCTTTTCCCCCAGGAAGTTTGACACAATATGCAAAAGATTATATACTGATTATGGGCGTTTCGGAAATGACCGACGGACAACCGGTGACGTTGTTGTCGCTTCGCGAATACTTCGGCGTAAATCCCGATGTATCGGAGCCTTGTTTTTATAATCAGGACTGGTATCTGAAAGAAGATTTTATGACCGCGACGCTCGAAAACAAATGGTATCTTATAAAAAAAGACGTTATAGAAGAATCGAGGGCTGTACAACCTGCCGAACTAATCAAAAATTATGACTTCCCATCCGCAATCCTTTGCGCTTATACTTTTTTTGTGTGGTATTTTTTGAGAAAAGAATGTTTATGGGAGCATGATTTTGTGTGGTGCAGTGATACCGATCACAATGGAGATCAAATTTATGTCGGGAAATACCATGATATTGACGGCGTTAACAAGAATGGATTCAGTATTCACAGACATTTAGCATTAAGAAACTGTTATGGAGCAATCAGCGTTAAATAATTCACTGGAGAAGCCATTGGTATCAATTGTTGTTCCTGTATATAATGTTGAAAAATATTTGTCTAAATGTTTGAATTCGTTGATTAATCAAACATATACAAATGTAGAAATAATTGTTGTAAACGATGGAAGTACGGATAACGGTCCGCAAATAATTCGAGATTTTGAAGAAAAAGACGCCCGTATAAAAGTTATTCACAAGCCTAATGGAGGATTAGCGAGTGCAAGAAACGCAGGAGTTGCACTGGCAACAGGAAAATACATTTGGCACGTAGATAGCGACGATTACACAAATACGGGAGGTTTAGAGAAAATGGTCGAAGTTGCCATAAGAGATAATAGCGATATTGTTGTATCTGCTCATTATAAAATTCCCGATGAAAAAAACATGAGTAACTGTTTTTATCATGGGCCAAAATTCAATAAAATCATATCTGGCGAAGACGCTTTATGCTTAATGCTGTTTACCAATATTGGCGGAGATGTCTGGTGCAAGTTATATAAAAGAACATTATACGTTGAAAACAATATCCTTCAAAAAGAAGAATTTTCTGCCTGTGAAGATGTATTGTTAAATTATCAACTGTATTCAAAAGCAAAGATTGTTTCGCCACTGGAATATGCAACAGTTTATCATTTATATCGGGAAAAATCTCTTTCATCACAGGCTAAAGCAAAAATGAAAAACTTCATAGTATCGCATCATTTAGGATTAGTGTATATGGCAAATTATGGATTTCTATCCGAAAGTGTTAAAAAAGCATACTGTGGATATTTAGGATCTGATTTTTTGCGTTGTTTTAAATGTTGGAACAAGGAGATCTTAAAAGAAATCAGCGCTTTAAATGTTAAAACATTTGAGCTATATTTATATTATCTTTCAAAATATAAAAAAGTAAAACGCCCATTAATACGACTGTCTTTCAAAAGAAAATATATTTATGGTTTGTTTGGAATAACTCCGGTTAGATTTTTCACAGCATGTTTCATGAAAATTTTTACGTTATTTTTTAAAACACAGTAATCTATGCACGACAAACGAATTAAGCCTGTATATGATTTAACAGATTTCCTGGTGTCTATTATAAGATTGGTTTCCTGCACACACTTTAAAAGGACGATCCCTTTTAAGAAAAGACATGCAGAATGTATTATCATGGGGAATGGTCCCTCTTTACTTCAATCATTAGAGGCATACAAAGACAAATTATCAACATGCGATTTGATAGTTGTAAACGATATGGGATTATCTCCCGAATATGAAAAATACAAACCCGACGTTTATGTACTTTGTGATCCTGCATACTGGCTGGATAATATTTCATCGGAAGAAACGGATAGAATACTGTATTTGTATGAACAACTTGTCCGGAAAACAGATTGGCCCCTCCAACTGTATCTGCCATACATTGCAAAAAAAGAGGAAAAAATTCAGCAGATATTATCTCGAAATACCCATATTCGTTTGCATTATTATAATAACACAAAAGTTGAAGGCTTCAAATGGTTTCAATATATGATACTGAAACGGCAATGGGGAATGTTTCGTGCGCAAAATGTCATTGTTGCTGCATTGTTGCTTGCGATATATTTCGATTATAAACAGATTTATCTAATGGGAGCAGATTCTGACTGGATGAAAAATCTTTGGGTGGATGAACAAAATTGTCTGCGATTGAGAGATACCCATTTTTACGAAGGCAAAATACAGGATCGTATCATTCCGGTATCAATGTCGCATCAATGCGCCGCTTTATACTATTTATTCAGGAGCTATAAAGAAATAAACCGTTACGCTTCGTCAAAAAAAATCAAAATATACAATACGTATAAGTATTCTTTTATTGATGTATTTGATAAAATATAAGAAGAATATTTAAGAAAACGCGCGAAAGATACCCAATTTTTAAAAACAAAAGCAGAAAATCTTACGGCACACTTGAAAAGATACGCAATAGATTTTCACAGGTTATTGATGGACTATATGCGAAATATTTATAATTCGGCGTGAAATTTAAAGTCTCATGTTAAATATCGGCGTGAAATTTAAAATAAACAACTATCCTTTGCACCGAAAATTTAAATGCATGTTAAACATCGAAAAATGAAACGGAGAATAATATCTGATGATTTGCTATCGAAATGTCGAACCAAACTCAAACGAATCATAAGTGCTTACCGGAGCAAGGCAAACCGGTAAAACAACCCTTGCTCGTCACAGTTTTGCTGATTATGCTTATTTAGCAATAGATGACTCCGTACAGAGCGCCAATCTTATGAAACCCACATTTTCACAATGGCAAACACTTTACCCGTATGCTGTGTTGGACGAGATTCAAAAAGAGTCGAGATTGATAAACAGTATCAAAGCAACATACGACAGATTTCCCAATATACGTTATTTGTTGCTGGGTTCAAATCAATTTCTTTTAATGGAAAAAGTTAAGTATAACATTAATATATCTTTGCGCGATTTTGAAATAATTGCCGCAAACGGTCGGGATTTTGCTTTAAATCACTATTCTCCGAAAAAAGTGGCGGAACGATTACTGGAAACCTGCAATATCTAAGAAATAGATAAACAAATTTGAATTTATGATTACCCGCTCTAAAGCCCCGTTACGATTGGGATTAGCCGGAGGGGGAAGCGATGTCTCTCCTTATAGCGACTTGTATGGCGGCTTGATACTGAATGCCACCATCAATTTGTACGCTTATTGTACTATCGAAGAGACCAACAAGGACAAAATAGAGATATCGGCTACCGATTTAGACAGGAATCTGTCATACGATTCAGCCGAAGAACTGCCCGTTGACGGAAATCTTGACTTGCATAAAGGCGTTTACAACCGCGTAATAAAGGATTTTCGATTGCCACCGCTATCGTTTAGGATGACGACCTATTCCGACGCTCCGGCCGGAAGCGGATTGGGCTCGTCGTCCACAATGGTAATCGCCATTTTGAAGGCGTTTGCCGAATGGCAGAACCTGCCGATGGGCGATTACGAGATTGCCCGTCTGGCATACGAGATTGAACGCAAGGATTTGAATTTAAGCGGAGGAAAACAGGATCAGTATGCCGCTGCTTTCGGAGGATTCAATTTCATGGAGTTTCTGAAAGACGACCATGTGATCGTCAATCCGCTACGTGTCAAACGATGGATTGTGGACGAACTGGAGGCGTCCATGACGCTCTATTATACCGGAGCCTCCCGCTCGTCGGCCGCCATTATCGACGAACAAAAGCAAAATATCCTGTCGGGAAATCGTGTTGCAATAGAAGCAATGCATCAAATCAAGCAGGATGCAATTGACATGAAAACGGCGCTTTTAAAAGGAGATATTGCCTCATTCGCCGACATTATGGGAAAGAGTTGGGAGAGCAAGCAGAAAATAGCTTCTTCCATTACAAATTCCATTATTCAGGAGGCTTTTGACGTAGCGCTTCCCCATGGCGCCATTGCCGGAAAGGTAAGCGGCGCAGGCGGAGGTGGATTCATCATGTTTGTGATGGATCCAACGAAAAAACTTCAGGTGATCAACGCGCTGAACAAGTTAAACGGTCGGACGATCGGATTCAATTTCAGCAAAGGCGGGACGCACGGGTGGAAAATATACAATACTTGACAAAAATGACTACCAGAGATTTTATTATGGATCAGATCCAAAAGTCGGTGGACACCAAAAACGCCATACTTGCCGATGCGGAACTGATAGACAGGATAGACAAGACTGCCGGTATCATCACTTCCGCATACCGGGCAGGCAACAAAACGCTACTTGCCGGAAACGGCGGCAGTGCCGCCGATGCCCAGCATATTGCAGGAGAGCTGGTTAACAGGTTTTATTTCGACCGACCGAGTATCGCCGCTATTGCGTTAACTACGGATACGTCCGTTCTTACGGCGATCGGCAACGATTACGGTTTCGACAGGCTGTTTTCACGACAGATACAGGCTCAGGGCGTAGCGGGCGATGTTTTCGTCGGCATTTCGACCTCCGGCAATTCGGAAAATATTATCCATGCTTTCATTGTCTGTAAAGAAAAAGGCATTGTTTCTGTCGGACTGACGGGCGGAAAACAAAGTAAAATGGATGAACTTTGCGATATTTGCATCAAAGTCCCTTCGCTCGAAACGCCGCGCATCCAGGAATCGCACATCCTTATCGGACATATTATCTGCTGTATCGTGGAAGAAAATCTGTTCGGGAGTATGAATCCGAAAAACAAACAGGAATGGAAGTCATAATATTGGCCGGAGGATTGGGTACGAGGCTACGTCCTGCCGTCGGCGACTTGCCGAAGTGCATGGCGCCGGTATGCAACAGGCCATTCCTGTACTATATTTTGCTGTATTTAAGTCGGTATAAAACCATACGAAAAATTATTTTGGCACTGGGATACCGGCACGAAATCATTGTGAACTGGATTGAGCAGTTGCAGGAATTTGAGTTCGAATATATTTTTTCCATCGAAGACGCGCCGCTGGGAACAGGAGGCGCCATAAAGAGGGCGCTGAAATGCACGACCTCCGACAGGGCGCTGGTTTTGAATGGCGATACGATGTTCAAGATTGATTTGGATCATTTCGCAAGGCAACATTCACAGCGCGGCACCCGGCTTTCGGTGGCGTTGAAACCCATGAAAAATTTTGACCGGTACGGAAACGTTGAAATCAATGAACAATCGTTAATCACGACATTTGAAGAAAAAAAACATTGCGTCGAAGGCCGGATAAACGGAGGCATTTATCTTTTGTCCGAAAAAGAATGGATGAACGAGTGCCCTGAAAATTTTTCGTTTGAAACGGAAGTCCTGCAACCGCAAGTAAAACACGGTGATATCTGCGGATTCGTCTACGACGACTATTTCATCGACATTGGCGTCGCGGCAGACTATGCCAGAGCGCAGAACGAATTTAATCGCCTGTTTTGCAATGAATTGACTGTTAACATCGGCGGTTATGGAACACTTTTTTAATTAAGTATCGTCGTTGTGCGACTTTAATAAATGGAAACCTTATTATAAATAGTATTAGACATTTCGAATCTCTTTATGAGTTTTATTAAGTCGTTATATCTTATTTATTTCGCTTCCCTAAACCTTCGGAAACTGAAAGA
>JAITJX010000037.1 GCA_031278765.1 Tannerella sp.
ATATTGGATGTCAGATAATTGGAGATCATGAAAAATCTGTAGTCCCCCATAAGTGAAGTGTATACAGTGTATATTCCTGATTGAAAGTTGGTTACGTGAATATCCGTGCCAAGTTGGGATAAGTTCGTTTACAAATTTGTATCACCAGTTCGTTTACACGTTAGGCGTAAACTGTATCACAAATTCGTTTACTACCGGTCACAAGTTCTCTGAAATTTTGCACATTATTCCGTTTCATTTTTCAGATAATTTTAATATAAAAATGGGACAGGAAGAGGTTTTAAGGCATGAATTTGCAAAGTGAAAGCGCACAGGCGATTAGCGTCAGGATTAAGCGTAGTCGTCAATGGGTTTACAAGTGGATCGCCCGTTATAAGCAAGATTCGCATGGGAAAATGATTTCCACTAATTTACAAAAATCAAGACTCGAAAAAGAGATTGATTTAACTCAAAAGATTTTTGTAGAAGAAGGTTGTTTGATATTTATCCGTTTCATCTACAGCGATTTAAAATTGACTGTTCTAAACACAGTTTTTATCTTAAAACCGGAATTAAGACAGTTTCATGGCTGGCAACCTGTTTACTGTTTTTTATCTCTTGTATCTGTCGAATGTTCTTGTTGCCGAATCCTTTTCTATATTTGTAACTTTTTCATATATTTGCATGGAAAATTCAATGGAAAAATACATGATTGATGTAGAAGAAAAAATTATCCGACTTCGTGAAGAAATTGAATGGCACAACTTTAACTATTATATTAAGTCGGTGTCTGTAATTTCCGATCGCGAGTTTGACGAGAAAATGAAGGAATTGCAGTTTCTTGAAGCGCAATATCCTGAATTTGCCGATCCTCTTTCGCCAGCACAACGTGTCGGAAGCGATTTATCGGAGGAATTTGAGCAAGTTGAACATCAATACCCGATGTTGTCGCTTTCGAACACGTATTCCGAAGGCGAGATAAAGGATTTTTACGAACGAACGGTAAAAATGCTCAATGAACCTTTTGAAATTGTTGCGGAATTAAAATATGACGGTACGTCAATTTCCTTGATTTATGAAGAAGGCAAGCTGGTACGGGCTATTACACGAGGCGACGGTACGCGAGGCGACGATGTGACGGTAAATGTTAAGACTATTCGCTCTATTCCATTGAAATTAAAGGGTACATATCCGGCAAAATTTGAAATCAGGGGAGAAGTTCTGCTGCCTTGGGCTGAATTTGAGAGGCTTAACAAAATACGCGCGGAGCATGAAGAACCACTTTTTGCCAATCCCAGAAATGTGGCCTCAGGAACACTCAAACTGCTCAATCCTTCTATTGTTGCTGGACGGCATTTAGATGCTTATCTTTATTATGTACTCGGCGAATATCTTCCGTATGAAAATCATTATGAAAATCTTGTAGCGGCGCGTAGTTGGGGATTTAAGATCCCAGATGTTATAAAAGTATGCAAAAACATTCAAGAAATTCTTGATTATATCAAATTTTGGGACGTAAAAAGAAAAAATCTGCCTGTTGCAACTGACGGTATAGTTCTGAAAATAAATTCATTACACCAACAGCGACTACTTGCTTTTACTGCGAAAAGTCCGCGTTGGGCAGTAGCTTTCAAGTTCCAATCCGAGCAAGCCGAAACAATTCTCGAATCCGTATCATTTCAAATTGGCAGAACGGGCGTCATTACTCCGGTTGCGAATCTGAAACCTGTGAAATTGGCGGGGACGGTCGTAAAACGTGCTTCGCTACACAATGCCGATATTATCAAAGAACTTGATATTCATATTGGTGATTCCGTTTATGTCGAAAAAGGAGGCGAGATTATTCCCAAAATAGTCGGAGTAAATACGAATGCAAGCTCTGTATATACGAAGGGAAACATATCATTTCCCGTAAACTGTCCGGAATGTGGCGCTAAACTTATGCGTGTGGCTGGAGAATCTGCGCATTACTGCCCTAACGAATGGGAATGTTCTCCTCAAATCAAGGGCAAAATAGAGCATTTTGTAACTCGTAAAGCGATGAATATCAACATTGGGCCGGAAACTGTCGAAGATTTGTACAATGCAGGATATATCAGAAATGTAGCTGATCTATACACAGTTAAATATGTCGATCTGATGAAACTTGAACGTTGGGCGGAAAAAAGTGCACAAAACTATCTCGATAGTCTTGAAGCGTCTAAAAATGTGCCGTTTGAACGTGTTCTTTACGCACTTGGCATAAGATTCGTCGGCGAAACGGTCGCTAAAAAATTGGCGAAACATTTTCTTTGCATGGATAATATTCATAATGCTGAAATGGAAGAGCTTACGTCTGTTGAAGACATCGGCGAAAGGATTGCAAAAAGTATTATTGATTATTTCGCCGAAGAAAAAAACCTGCAAACAATCAACCGTTTGAAAGAATATGGTCTGCAAATGCAGTTATCAAAAGAGGCGACTGCTATGTCGTCAAATAAATTAAACGGTGAAACCTTCGTTATAAGCGGAAGTTTTGCACAGCATAGCCGTGATGAATACAAGGCAATGATTGAACAAAACGGTGGAAAAAATATCAGTTCGATTTCAGGAAATACCGATTATATACTTGCAGGTGAAAATATGGGGCCTGCCAAACTTGAAAAAGCTCAAACTCTGGGCATAAAAATAATAACTGAAAATGATTTTTTAAAAATGATTGAATAATGATTATAACGCAATATTTTCTAAAAAGAGAAATAAAGAATCTCACAGCAAAAGCAGCCGAACGTCCTCATAAATATTTGTCTTTCGGCGATATTTCAAAAATACTGTTCATTTGCCACTCAAAAGATTGGAATGTAAGTCGCCGTTGTATTGAAAAACTGAAATCCATGAACAAAAATGTCAATACAGCGGTATATGCACCTGCCGAAAAAGACGTACCGACTTGGGTATCGAACTATTTATTGCTTCGTGGAGATAAAGATGTGAATTTGTGGGGATACCCTTCATTAAGCATTCAAAAGCAGTTTCTTCATCTCCCTGCCGATTTGATTATAGATTTTGTCGGCGAAGAAGCATTGCCGATGCACTACTTGTTTCTGAAGCATTCTTCGGTTTTCAAAACGGGCGTCAAACATTCTGATAATAAAGTCTATGACCTCTCTATCATTCCCGCCGAAGAAAATAACAATATCCCTTATTTATTTAATCAAATCATTGATTATCTAAAAACCATAACATCAATACAAATACCCGAAGAATTATGACATTTGTGAAGATCACAGAACGATCATCGTTATATGATAATCTTGAAAACAAGTCTGTTACAGAAATTTTGACGGATATTAACAATGAAGATAAAAAAGTTGCCATTGCTGTTGAAAAAGCCATTCCTCAAATCGAAAAACTTGTTTCACAGATAGTTTTGCGTATGCAACAAGGCGGACGTATTTTTTACATGGGAGCAGGTACGAGCGGACGGCTCGGCGTACTTGACGCTTCGGAGATTCCACCCACTTTTGGAATGCCCGATACATGGGTTATAGGGTTAATAGCAGGGGGAGACAATGCGTTGCGCAATCCTGTCGAAAAGGCGGAAGACAACATGGAGAAAGGTTGGCTGGAATTGCAGGGACATAATATAAACGATAAGGATACGGTTATCGGAATTGCTGCTTCAGGAACGACTCCTTATGTAATAGGCGCTTTGCGTGAAGCGCGCAAACATGGAATATTGACGGCTTCCATTTCGAGTAATCCAGATTCTCCACTGTCGCAAGAGGCTGATATCCCGATTGAAATAATTGTAGGGCCGGAATACGTGACCGGCAGTTCGCGTATGAAATCAGGAACCGGACAAAAACTGATTCTCAATATGATAACGACCGCAACGATGATAAAACTTGGTCGGGTAAAAGGCAATCGTATGGTAAACATGCAGTTGTCAAATGCAAAACTTGTGGATAGAGGTACAAGAATGGTTTCCGAAGAATTGGGTATCGACTACAAGCAAGCGAAAAATCTGCTCCTTCTGCATGGCTCTGTTAAAAAAGCGGTTGATGCCGTAAAGATGCAAGCCGCGCCGTCGCCTGCATGATTCCGGAAATATGACAAAAGATTTCTTCCGACGGCATCATATTGAAATCATTAGTGGCGTTTCCGAAAAAGAAAGAGTGAAAAAATAAAATGGAATTTACTTGAATGTGTCGCCTCGAAAGTTAATTCCTCCAATTGTTCCACGTGGAACAATCGGAGGAATTAACATATAATAAAAATCAAATTCAGATCTCCTATCAATATACAATATATTACATTCGATAGAAGAAAGGTTTCTTTCCTGAAACCGAAGGTACAGAGAGGAGGGCATTTCTGCAACAAAAATTTCCGGAACGAAGCCCGGCAGCATGGACAACAAATCGTCGGATGTAAATTTATTAGACTTAATATAATATAATATAATAGCGTTTTACTTAGAATAATCAAATATTACTGTCGCGAAATTATCCGAAAAGCCGAAAGGCTTTAATGTTAATAACTTCTTGCAAGCCACAGGCTCAATTCGGGGAATAGGCTGCGCCGAACTTCGTTTCAAATCGACGCAGTCAAATGCACCTTTTATCTACTGCCGATTGGGTTATGTTTTTTCACAAATTGTTTAATTCGTTGTATGTTTTATTTACTGCATTTTGCAAATACAATGTTTTGCAAAATACAACAATGTACATAACACCAAAAGTTAACCATCCAAACAGGAAAAGTGTCAGTAAGTAGGTTGAGACTTGTAACTTTTCGGGTTTGTGGTGTCGCGAAAGATAGTTGTTGCATCGACCTATCCATCCGCAATGCCATACAATGCTGTAAATGCCAAGTGTGATCATAGAAAGTAATATATAAACTAATAATCCATTAGTCCGCTTACCATCTTCAGCACAGGCAATGTTTGTTTATTTGGCAAATGCGTGAATTAGATACAAGTCATAAATACCAAGTGTTACGATTGACAATAATAAAGCCAACCAAAAGCCTCTGTTTGTAGTGAGTTGTTGCATAAAATTGTTTTTTAATGTGAATAAATTATTTTTATTTTGATAAATTTATAATTGCCATAATATTGTTATTTGTTTAATTTCTCTGCTATTCTGCATCAATTCTATTTCTTACGAAGAGGAGGTACTGATCGGGATAAGCGCCCCAAATATACAATGTGTTTTCGAATTAGACAAATATATTTTCAAGAAAAGTTCTATTACAGAGATATTTTTTTTACATCCTATCCCGAATAAATCCGCAGGATCAACTGTTCGGGAATTGTTTTCCATAACGGATAGCAGCGACGGGGCACGTCTCATCCTGCATCCTTGCTGCAAAGGTGTTTCTTTTTCCATTCTTCATAAAAAGCGGGGTTTGACCATAGAAGATTAAAATTCCTGTCGAGGAATACTTGCGTAGATGTCCCGCTTGCTATAAGGCTTTCATCTTCCAAAAGATATATTTTATAATCGAAAATGATTTTGGCGGCATCCGTGTTTTGATATGTTATTTCGATTCGCGCGCGCTGTCCGTAAAGCAATGGTTTTAAATATCTGAAGTTCAACTCGACCAATGGAGCGTAAATTTCGTTTTTCATATAAGTATGATAGCTTAATCCGAAAACGCGTCCAAATTCTTCCCGGGCATCTTCAAAATACAATGCGTAGGAACCGTGCCATACGATTCTCATCGAATCGACTTCGCTGAAACGGACGTCAAATTCTTTGCTTGCCTTTAATATTTTATTTTCCATCTGCTGTTTTATCCGTTAAAAAAATCTTCATTTCACATTCGGCAATCGTTTCGTCATTGGTCTTGACATTGGCGTTTACCAGCGTTGTCGAAAATATCTCGGCTTTGATTTCGATTGTTGTTGTCAATCTTTCGCCGACACGCGCCTTTCGCATTATTTTCATACTTTTTATCATTCCCAAATAGCCGATTTTTATTTCTTCGTTTTTATCCGGTTGCTTTTTAGCCCTGTAACCGGTGTGTGAGGCGCAAGTTTGTGCAATGTTCTCAATCAGACCTGATTCTTCCATTAATCCGTTGTTGCAAAACAAATTGTTCTCCCTGATTTCAAAAATGGTTATTGCCGTAACATCGTCGTAAAAAACGAGTTCATCGACCATTATATATGGCCTTCGCTGTGGTAAAATGTCTTCAATATTGTAATCCGCCATATTATTTTTTGTTTTTTTCTTAACCATATCGAAAGTATTCCCAAAGCAAACCTTTTCGTCCCCGTTTCCGCAGCTGTTCCATAAAAGAAGACGGTTTATCGTCGGCAAAAACCCATCTTTGACCTGTTTTCAGGGCGAGGAGTCTGATTTTTTCGGCGTCAATATCTTTTGAAATATAGTAAACAGGATTTATCAGTTCGTTCGGCGATTTGATAATACCCTCGTTTATGGCTATTTCGCATATTTTTGTATTTGGGTAAATTCTCATTCCGATGTAAGGAAAGAAAATTGTAAAACCTAATTCTTTTGAATGTTCAAAAGTTTCATTAAGGGATTTTTCTGTTTCTCCATAACCTGCAAGAATCAAATAATGAGCATAAAAAAGATTCAGTCGGCTGCAATATTCGCTTTGTTGTTTGATGTCTTCAAAGTGAAACTTCTTTCCGTAGTTTTCCAGCTGGCTGTCCGACAGCGAATCCGAACCAAACTCAACATGTAGAAGTCCTGATTTCCGGTAAAGTTTCAAATCTTCAAACGTCATGTCGGAGGGCGAAAAATAAGCGCCCCAGTTTATCTTGGCCTTACTTTCTATCAGGCGATTTGCCAACTCTTCGTTATATTCCTTATGAATATTGAAAAGCGAATCGGTGAAAAAGAAGTAGGAAACGCCTTTCGAGAAATACAGTTCTTCAATATTATGCACGACAGTCACTGCATCAAGCGTTCTGACACGTTTGCCGTCAATCAGAGGATAACTGCAGAAAATGCAACTGTAAGGACAGCCACGTTTTGTTTGAACATTGAGCATACCTGCTTCACGCCAGTAATAATCGACCCATTTGTCTTCAAATCGCAATTCGGGTGCGGTGATGTATTTTTTGTGTTCATTTATCTGGATATTGCCTTCAGGGTCTTTGTACACCAGCCCTTCGATTTCTTTGACAGATGTGTTGTTTGACATACCCGCAATCAGTTGTTTTAAGGATTCTTCTCCTTCGCCTTTTATTCCGAAATCGGGCTTCAGTTCGTCAAACAAAATTTCGGGAAAAACCGAAAATCCTGTCCCGCCAATCACGATCGGAGCGTTTGATTTTCTTCGTATCCGGGTTATAACATCTTTATATTTTGAGACAAAAATATTTTCTTTATAGACATTTGTCGAATCGTCGAAATTGCGTAACGAAATGCCTACGAGTAAAAAATCGTTGCCGCTCAGAAGGTTATTCAGCGATTCGCCGTTGTCGGTATTCAAATCATGAGTTATGATATCATAATTATCGGGGAGATGCGTGTGAAGATAGCTTTTCAAATAGGAAATGCCGATCGGATATACCGGATAGGGTATATTATGTACATTTGCCGATATTAAAAGAATCTTCCTATTCATGCCAGAACTCATAAAAATTAAACCACTGTTCAGGATATTTTTTTACAATATTTTCAAGGAGATGAACATAACTCCTTGTCATGGAATTGATTTTTTCTCTCTTGTCGGCGATTTCCGGTATGTTGATTTGTGAAATATATATTTTGTAGAGGGATGCTGTGGTTTTCAGTGCAAATATTACAATTAGAGGCGTTTGATACTGTGTTGCAAGAACGAATGCTCCGACCGGAAATCGGGCTTTCCCGTTAAGAAACCTACATTCCAGACTTTTATCGCTTCCATAAATGCGGTCGCAGGGCATGGTTAGAATTTCTCCGTTTCTCAGGGCTTCGTTTATTGTGAAAACATGCGACATGTCTTCGCCGACGGGTATTGTACGCACATTGTTGTTTTCAAACGCTGCTGTCCTGTTTTTTCGTATTTCCGCTTTTTCGCCTGCATATATCAGTCCGTTAATACGCTTTTTGTCTTGTTTAAGCAAATAACCGCATATTTCGGGATTCCCCACATGCGAACTTGCCATGATACAGCCTTTTTTATTTTTAAGCATTTGCATGAAAATCTCATTATCCGGATTTTCTATCCTGAATTTCTTCTGACCGGCATATACGGCAAACCTGTCGAGCATCATTTGACCAAACAGCAGGTGATTTACGTATGTTTTATAAAATGATTTGAATACCGGATAATTCCATTGTTTGCGGAAATAATGATAAATGGCGAGGTATTCCCTGTGGTTTTTCAGCATGTAGAAAGGGACGGCAAACAGCAGTACGGCGTATCCCATACGGACGTCCATTACGGAAAGCAGGATTTTCAACGCTTTTTGGCCGAATGTATAACCCCCGGTAGTACCCTTCCATTGCCTTGCTTTTGCGGCCATTTTTATATTTTCGACTGTATGTAATCGTAAAACTCCCGCATTATTTTGACATGGGCCATTTCTTCGGCTTTTATTTTGAATCCGAAGGTCTTTTCAACAATGACGACAATATCCACAAAATCAAGGCTGTCAAGCCCAAGATCTTCTTTCAGTCTTGATGTATCGTTGATAAGATGCGCTTCTATCTCCATTTCCTCAACGAGAAAATCATTTATCTTCGTTATAATTTCTTCTCTTGTCATTACAAATTATTTGTTTCAAATTTTTGCGCAAAGATAACGATTTTTTATAAATCTGAGGTTTCTTCGGATAAAATAGACGAGAGCTCATCTTTCTTGTGAAAATCCGAAAATTATCAATACTTTTGCATGGCATATCAATAAATAAAAAAAACGTTGCTGTTTGCATGATACTTACGTATTTAATAATAAAAAAAATAATTTATGAAACAAAAGATTTTATTTTTACTACTCTGCATTTTCCTCCTGTTGCCGGCGCAGACTGTGGCAAGGGAGATTTCTTTGAAAGTCACGAAGAAATACCTTAACCTTCCGGTTTCGCATCGGATAGAACGTGCAATGATGACTTTTGAGGCGGACGGCAAGATCGAAAGACGTTTTGATATTCGTCTGGCTTCGGACGAGATTGATTACTGGGTTTTCTGCGATATGTCCGCGCTGAAAAATAAAATGCTAAAAATCTCATACAATGGAGACGCTAAAGGGCTTGAAAAAATCTCTCAGTCCGACGAAATTGCCGGACAAGACAGTCTCTACAAAGAGAAAAACCGCCCGCAACTGCATTTTACCTCACGGCGCGGATGGCACAACGACCCGAACGGACTGATTTATTATGATGGCGAGTATCATCTTTTTTATCAGCATAATCCTTATGAACGCGACTGGGGAAATATGCATTGGGGACATGCCGTCAGTAAAGATTTAATTCACTGGCAAGAACTCCCTCTCGCGCTTTATCCCGACGAACACGGGACGGTGTTTTCGGGTACAACGGTTATTGATTACAACAATACAGCCGGCTTTAACCGTGGCAATACGCCGGCGATGATTGCCGTATACACCTCCGACTCGCCCGAAAAACAAGTGCAGTGTATCGCATACAGTCTTGACAAAGGACGCACATGGACAAAATACGCCGGAAATCCGGTCATTGATTCCAAAGAAAAGTGGGACACAAAAGACACGCGCGACCCGAAAGTTTTTTGGTACGACCCGAACGGAAAGTGGATTATGGTTTTAAACGAAAGAGACGGACATTCGTTTTATACTTCCGATAACCTGAAAGAATGGACATTTGAAAGTCATCTTACTGGCTTTTGGGAATGTCCGGACTTGTTTGAATTGCCCGTTGACGGCGACCGCAATAACACCAGATGGGTCATCTACGGCGCATCGGGAACCTATATGACGGGCGACTTCGACGGCAAAAGCTTTACCCCGCAGGCTGGAAAATATTACTACACAACAGGCGCTTTCTATGCCGCACAGACCATTGAAAACATGCCGGATACCGACCACAGGCGCATTCAGATTGCATGGGGAAGGATAACACATCCCGCGATGCCTTTCAACAGTCTGATGCTTTTGCCAACGGAATTGACCTTGCGCAATACGAAAGACGGTCTGCGCCTTTTCGCTTCTCCCGTGAAAGAAATCGAAGAAATACAAACCCTCCTGTTTGAAAAAAAACGCCTGAGCATTGAAGACGCCGGCGAATTGCTCCGTCCATTCGCCGATGATGACTGTTTGAGAGTGCAATTCTCTATCAAACTCTCTCATGCCACCGATGCCGGATTTAATCTCTATGGCCAGCAGTTGCTCAAATATGATATGAATTTCAATCAGGTAAACGGCGTTTTCTATTCTCCACAAGACATGACAAGCATGATAATAACGGCTGATATCATCATTGATAAAACATCGGTGGAAGTATTCATCGACGGAGGCGCTTATTCGTATTCCATGATGCGGAAAGCGCAGATTGGAAATAATGAAGGTTTCCGCTTTTGGGGAAACAGGATAGAAATAAGAAACCTGAAAGTGTATTCAATGCGTTCCATTTGGGAAAAATAGATTAAATAGAAATAGCGTTACGACCGCTTTCCGACGGGCAGCCGGTGGTAAATGTTCCCGCACTTAATAATGATCATCGCCTCCGCCGGGCCTCCGGAAGTAGTTATTTTCAGATCCTGGCTGGTTGGCTTTAAGATCGGATTCCATTGCCAATCTGTTCCTGCAGGCCATGTAATGTCCGGTGAAGCGTTATCGGGACGGATCGATCCGGATCAATAACAATGGTATCCGATTGTCTTATACGTCCAAAACCCGTCATCCCTCCCATGTCCGTCATTGCAAACCCGCAGGGTGAAGCAATGACGGACATGTATATAATATATGTACGCGAGTTTCCGTATGTCCGCGATGCGATGAAGGTTTTCAGGGAACTCTCTAAACCTGAGTTCGACGTAAGAAAGGCATAAAAAAATTTGGCAAGTTGGCTAATTTTTCTTATTTTTGTATTTGATAATCAACATTATAAATAGAAATCATGGCACAACTTACCACCGACAAAATTACTGAAATTTATTGTATTGCGGACGATTTTTGCAAGGGATTTTCAAAAGAGATCAAAAAACACCAAATTCATCCCGATGACGGTAAACGCCACAG
>JAITJX010000080.1 GCA_031278765.1 Tannerella sp.
ATCGAGGCCATGCCTTTCAGAGGTAAATAGTAGTTCATCATCGAGAACATACCTTTTTTCATTTCGCCTCCATACCATGTGCCGCCTATAATTTGCTCTTTTTCGGTAAGATTGAAGAGTACAAACACTTCAGAGTTCAATTTGTGTTCTTTCCATTTTGGATTTGTTACTTTCGACGAGTTAAATACAACGAAATCAGGTTCTCCGTAATGTTCGAGTTCGTACAGCGAAGGGCGGATGAACATGTTTGTCACAAAATGCGCTTGCCAAGCAACTTCCATAATAAAACGCACTTTCATACGGGTATCGACATTTGTTCCGCAGAAAGTGTCCACCACATACAGTTTTTTTGCAGAGTTCAACTGTTTAATCGACAGAGTTTTCAAGTCGTTCCACACATTTACTTCTACAGGTTTGTTGATGTTTCCGTCCCACCAAATAGTGTTTTCCGTAACAGCATCTTTAACGATGTAACGGTCTTTAGGAGAACGTCCGGTAAAAACGCCTGTTTTAACAGAAATAGCGCCGGTCGTAGTCAATTCTCCTTTTTCAAATCCTTCATTCGCAGGGTCTGTCTCTGCTTTGAAAAACTGTTCGTAAGTAGGATTATAGACAACTTCGATATTGCCGTCAATTCCATACTTTGTCAAATCTATTTTAGCCATTTTTTATTTTTTATTTTAAAATATTTATATTCTTATTGTTCCAAATTTCTTAAAGCAAAAATTCGCACAAAGGTAAGCATTATTATTTTAATAAAAAGACAAAAAAATAATGCCTTTTAAGATAATCATTTACATATTAAAAAATACTTTGTACTTTTGCGACGAAAAAATTATAGACCTGATATATAAATGAGTGATATTTCTTTTTATTTAAAGTTTTTAAAGTTCTGTACAGTTGGTTTTTCCGGAATGATTATTGACTTTGGGACGACCTTGGTTACTGAAAGAAAAATTGAAAGTAAACAAATATGTTGCAAACAGTTGCGGCTTTATTCTGGCTGTCTCGTCCAATTATATACTGAATCGTGTCTGGACGTTTGAAAGTCATCGTTTGCAAATTTTTTCCGAATATTTTTCGTTTGTAGGCATTTCGGTGGCTGGACTGGCGCTGAATAACCTTTTTGTTCATATTTTCTCGGATAGATTGAAATGGAATTTTTATTTTTCTAAATTTCTTGCAGTTATTATTGTGACATTATGGAATTTCGGGATGAATTTCCTGTTTACATTCAAATAATTAGGACTTATATATTAAAGTTATATGATTTTGTGTATATTTGCAGAAAAATTAAAGAACGTAATTTAATAAAATTAATTGGATATGAAGTTATTAGCAGGAAAAACGGCAATAGTTACAGGAGCTGCGAGAGGTATTGGCAAAGCTATTGCACTGAGACTCGCCCAAGAAGGCGCAAATATAGCATTTACCGACCTTGTTCTGTCTGAAGCTACGGAACAGTTGGAGAAAGAATTACAAGCATACGTAGTAAAAGCAAAGGGTTATGCTTCCAATGCGGCTAATTTTGATGAAACTCAGAAAGTTGTGAGCGAAATTGCAAAAGATTTCGGACGTGTAGATATTTTGGTGAACAATGCCGGTATTACAAAAGACGGAGCGGTAAAACGTATGACCGAAGAACAATGGGACGCCGTTATTGCAGTGAACCTCAAATCGGTATTCAATTTCACTAGGGCTATACAGCCGATTATGTGGAAACAGGCAGGCGGAAGCATAATCAACATGAGTTCGGTCGTAGGCGTGTCGGGCAATGCTAATCAGGCAAACTACGCCGCCTCGAAAGCTGGTATTATCGGTCTCACGAAATCTGTTGCCAAAGAATTTGGAGTACGCGGAATCCGTTGTAACGCAATTGCTCCCGGTTTTATCGAAACCGAAATGACAGCCGCCTTACCTGAGGAAATCCGTAAATCGTGGATAGAAAAAATTCCTCTCCACAGAGGTGGTATACCCGACGATGTTGCCGGCGTAACTGTCTTTCTTGCATCCGATTTATCTTCGTATGTCAGCGGACAAGTGATTAATGTTTGTGGAGCAATGAATACCTGATAGTTTCGGTTAGTGCTGGATATTAAAAGAGAAAACGGTAGAATGACACATAAACGTAAAAAAGACAAAAAAAGTAAAGGACGAAAAATTCGCTGGGTTTTTATTGGTGGATTGATTATCGGCGTTTTGCTTATGTATTTTGGGAACAGATATTTGGATTACACGTCTACTGACGAATACTGTATGTCGTGTCATATCCATCCACAAGCCGACAAATCATGGCATCAATCGACACATCATAATACAAAAAGCGGAGTAGTGATTCATTGTGTTGATTGTCACCTTCCTCCCAAAGGTTCTTTCAATCATTTATGGACAAAAGGAACAACGGGGCTTAAAGATTTGTGGGCATACCACACAAAAGACAGCGCTTCGTTCGATTGGCAGCAGAAAAGCCGTCTGGAATACGCCGTCAAAATCGCTTTTAACGAATCGTGCGAACGTTGCCATGAAAATTTATTCACAACAGGACTTACGAGCGAAGGAGCTGTGGCGCATCTCTATTATGTCGAAAACAAAGAACAACTTGATTTACAGTGTATAAGTTGTCATCTCGATGTGGGTCATTATAACCCCGACTATTCGCACAAAGCCAATGATATATTCGGTTTAACCGACGATGAGCCAAGAGAAATATATGATTCTGCTACGAAATTAACCGGATTCGAGAATTTCACTGAAAAAGTGCCAGGTACATCAGTATCTTTCAATATGATTGCTATTCCGGGAGGAACGTTCAAAATGGGTAGCTCCGTCGATGAACCGTACAGAAAAGACGACGAAGGTCCTGTACGCGAAGTTTCTGTAAGTTCGTTCTATATGAGCGAAGTAGAAGTTATATGGGACAACTATGAAGCGTTTTTCAGGGAAACACGTTCGGAAGGACGTCTCGATCCAAATATGATAAAGGAAAGAAATAGTAATGCTGTTGACGCAGTTAGCGGACCTACGCCTTTCTACGGACAGGTTGACCAGGGCTGGGGATTCGGCAATAGTCCGGCAATCACAATGTCGCATTATGCAGCAGAAGTTTATTGCCAATGGCTATCAATCAAAACGGGGAAAAAATATCGCTTGCCCACCGAAGCGGAATGGGAATATGCTGCACGAGGCAATACTTCGACGCCTTATTTCTTTGAAGGTAATCCCAAAAAATTTACGCGCGACAGGTGGTGGAACAGTGTATTCGGCGTAGATACAGCCGTAATTAATACGTATGTGATATATGCCGAAAATTCCGGCAATCGCACGCAACATGCCGATAAGGTAGCGCCTAATCCTTTCGGTCTCAAAAATATGCTTGGCAATGTGATGGAATATTGCTCCGACTGGTACTCCGAAAATGCTTATTCCGAAACGCCTGACAAAATTACAGACCCCAAAGGTCCCGAAACCGGTACGGAATATGTTGTGCGAGGAGGTTCGTTCTCGTCGGACGCTAAAGATCTGCGCGTTGCAAGTCGCGATTATTCGCGTACGGAAGAATGGCTCAAAACCGACCCGCAATCACCAAAAAGTATATGGTGGCTCTCGGATTGTATCAAAATAGGATTTAGAGTGGTCTGCGAAAATAATTGAAAATCACCCAATCCTTTGCAAAGACAAGTCATACGAAAAACGACAATACAAACGTTCTGCACGAAGTAATGCAGCAAATCGCACTGGTAGGATTGTATCGCGTTGGTTTTTTTCGATCTTCATCTGCGAGTGGAAGGAAGGAACATAATACGTATAATTTCCAATAAGAAGGGTTACTACTTTTTATTTTCGATTTCTTTCCATTTCTCCCGAACGTTTTCTTCTCCGTCAAAATAGTTCAGTTGCGCATCTTTGCCGAAAATCTCGTAGGAGGGCGCAAGAAAAATTTTATTCGAATCGGGATATTCGCATACGTCGTACCCAATGAAAGTCCTTATATCTAAATAAATACAAGGCTCTGTTGTATGGTTGTAG
>JAITJX010000150.1 GCA_031278765.1 Tannerella sp.
CGAGACACGAAGCAATTCAAAACCCTGCGCATAAAAAAAACGCCATAAGTAATTTTTTCCCTTGCAATTTTATTGTTAAAAAAACAAATTACCTTTGGCGGCAAAAAGCAGTAAGATATCGGAAAGGAAAACTTGCGTTGTGAAGCGAGCATTCGCGTATGTTATCTGTTGCCGGACGGTTCTCTGATTATGAAAGAATAAAACAATAAAATATGCAAAATACAAAATATCTGATTGTTGGGACGGGAGGAGTAGGCGGGAGCATAGCCGCAATGCTTTCTCTTAACGGAAATGATGTAACCTGTATTGCTCGGGGCGCTCATCTCGAAACAATGCGTCGCAACGGATTGAGATTTATTTCGGGATTGAAAGGCTGTCAAACGATTTCCATAAAATCCTGTACAGCAGAAGAATACAATGATAAAGCCGATGTTATATTTGTATCCGTAAAAGCTTACTCTCTTGATTCTGTTATCGACTTGCTGCGTAAATCTTCTAACGGCAAAACGGTTATTATTCCACTCTTGAATATTTTCGGTACAGGCCAGCGAATAAAACAATTATTGCCAGAACATGATAATGTGCTTGCAGGATGTATTTACATTGTTGCGTATGTGTCGGCGCCGGGAGAAATAACCCAGATGGGAAAAACATTTCGGGTCGTTTTCGGAGAAATGAAAGGTACAGCGGTTGACGTCGAAATGTTGCAAACTGTACGCGACGATTTGATTAGCAGTGGAGTAAAAGTAACTGTTTCCGAAGACATAGACTGTGATACCTTCATAAAGTATGCTTTTATATCGGCAATGGCGTGTACAGGCGCATATTTCGACGTACCGATGAGAGAAGTACAAAAGGAAGGTGAAATACGGAAGGTATTTACCGGCTTATCTTCGGAAAGTTGTCGGATCGGAAAAGCGATGGGTATGGATATTCCCGATAATTTGACGGAAGAAAACCTCAAAATCATTGACGGTCTTGACCCTGGCAGTACAGCTTCCATGCAAAAGGACCTTGCAAACGGACACGTTTCCGAAATTGACGGCTTGCTTTTCGAATTTATCCGGCTTGCCGAAAAATATAACATAGATGTGCCAACTTATCGAAAGATAGTAAAAAAATTCACCTGAAACCGATCCTGTGAAATCATTATTTGAAAAAAAAGACATTCTCAGCATACATGAAGAAGAATCGGATTTATCTTCTCTTAACAAAGTATTAAATGTTAAAGATCTGACATTTTTCGGTATTGCGGCGATTATTGGAGCGGGCATTTTCAGTACGATAGGCCGTGCTTCTTATGATGGTGGTCCTGCTGTTTCATTATTGTTTGTTTTTGTATCTGTTGCATGTGTTTTCACTGCTCTTTGCTATGCCCAGTTTGCTTCGATGATTCCGATTAGCGGAAGTGCCTACACTTATGCGTATTACTCACTGGGAGAGGTATTTGCATGGGTAATCGGCTGGGCGTTGATACTTGAGTATGCCGTATCAAATATTGTTGTTGCTATCTCGTGGTCGGAATATTTCACCTCCATGCTTGCAGGTTTTGGTATACACTGGGCTGACTGGCTGGCAATTGACTATGGTTCGGCACATCATGCCCTTGAGCGCATGAAAGAATTTACCGCTTCGGGAGAAAATGTTCCGGAGCATTTCATAAAAGCTGCGCAGACATTTCAAAATGCGCCCGAACTGCTGGGTCATAAAATAATTTTCGACCTTCCGGCAGGTCTCGTTACGATTTTCATTACAATTCTCGCATATATAGGAATAAAAGAATCTCGAAACGTCAGTAATGCGCTGGTTTTTTTGAAACTGGGAATAATCATTTTTGTAATCGTTGCAGGCGCTTTTTTTGTAAAACCCGAAAACTGGTCTCCCTTTATGCCTAACGGGATTGGCGGCGTAATGAGCGGCGTAGCAGCGGTTTTCTTTGCCTTTATTGGTTTCGACTCGCTCTCGACCATGTCCGAAGAAACAAAAAACCCGCAACGGGATATGCCGCGGGCCATGATTTATTGCCTCGTCATTTGTACTTTGCTTTATGTTTTAATATCTCTTGTTTTGACGGGAATGGTGAATTACAAAGAATTACGGGTTGACGACCCACTTGCATACGTTTTCGACAAGGTAGATATGAATTTCGTTGCCGGAATTATTTCCGTCAGCGCTGTTATTGCAATAACGAGCGCATTGCTTATCTATCAAATAGGTCAGCCGCGCATTTGGATGACCATGAGTCGGGATGGACTGCTGGGAAAACGTTTTTCAAAAATTCACCCAAAATTCAAAACACCTTCTTTTTCAACCCTTGTAACTGGCGGTCTGGTTGGACTGCCCGCCATGTTTCTTGACATGCAGTTTGTGGTAGATTTAACGAGCGTCGGAACATTTTTTGCTTTTATCCTTGTGTGTGCCGGCACGCTTTTCTTAGATAATAAAAAACTGACAGCCAAAGCAAAATTTAAAATACCGTACATTAACGGGCAATACATTATAAGTCCTCTGTTGATGGTGGCGCTGTTCCTGTTTTTTACAAAAACTGACTACGTTTCGGTAATCTCCGAAAAACCGTTGATAGTTTGTTTCTGGCTGGTATGGTCAGGACTGGCTATTAGCGCTTTGAAATATAAATTTTCATTAATACCCGTTCTCGGAATATTGTTTAATCTCTACCTGATGACTGAGTTAGGCATCTCAAACTGGCTGATGTTCATCATTTGGCTTGCACTCGGACTTGTCATTTATTTCTGTTTTGGATACAGGCACAGCAGATTGATTTCCAACCGTAAATCTGACTGTTCATAAATTATGCAAATGCAAAGAAAAAGATGGGTGCATTTTTATAAAGTTTTTTTCCTTATTCTCCATTCCCCTGGATACAGGTTATTGGAGCGGTTTCCGATATTTTTGACGAATCCGAGCGGAACATTCCGGTAATTAACGAGAACGAAGCCTTTTGGCGTATCGCCGGACAAGTTTATCGCTTCGTTTTGCAAATATTTAATTGCGTCAGCACAAGATAATGCTGCATTAACAAATTTTTCACGATTCAACGACGTAGATAATGCCAGCGAAATCGACGGTATGAAATCCTTCCTTTTCCATTCGCCCAGATAAATTCCGGCAGAGACGACGTTCAAAAATTTATCCATGATTCGATAACAATTGAAATTTATTTTCGGAATAGCCCTGTTGTCAATAAAACAGAATTTTTCGGGAGACAACAGAACGTCAATATCGCTGTAATTGCATTTGACAGAGGGAAATGCGGATACAATATGTCTTCCCCCCGCCGCACCGCTTTCCTTTTTTTGCAGCAAAGCGATACAAAAGCCCTCAGCAGCTGTTTTGTGCGGGAAAAAGCGGTAAACGGGAATATCATGTTTCAAAGCGCCTGTAACATTCCATTGAGGAAGAATTCTAATTTCAAGTATTTGTGCGCCAAATTCGCCGGCTATGCAAATGATGTTGTCTTCATTTTCTTCCGTATTGAAAGTACAGGTACTGTAAATGAAAAATCCGCCGGGTTTCAATGCCTCCCAGACATCGCGGACAATACGGCGCTGGCGCGCGGCGCAAAGTTCCACATTTGCAACTGACCATTCCTGCCGGCTTTTCCTGTCTTTACGAAACATACCTTCGCCTGAACAGGGCAAATCGGCAACGATAATATCAAAAAAATGTTTCAGACGACTAAAATCCTTCGGGGCATTGCTGGTAACAATACTGTTCGGATAGCCCCATTTCACCAGGTTCTCGGCAAGAATCACGCTTCGGGAGCGAATGACTTCGTTGCTCACCAGCAAGCTGTCTTCCGGCAAAAGGGAAACCAGATGCGTAGATTTACCGCCCGGAGCAGCACAAAGGTCAAGACATACAACAGGACGGCTGTCCGTGATTTTCATAATAATCTGTTCAAGAAACATCGAAGCTGCCTCCTGCACGTAATACGTTCCAGCATGAAAAAGTGGGTCAAAGGTGAATGACGGACGTTCGGACAGATAATAGCCGGTTTTGCACCATGCAACCTGCGGTTCGTTGCGAAATCCTGTTTTTGAGGGATTAATACGGAGGCTTACCGGAGGGGGCGTTTCCAGGGATGCTTTAAAAGCCTCATATTCGTCTTTCAACAATTCTTTTGTACGTTTTATGAAATCGGGAGGTAACATTAGATGATATTGAATTTTTATAAATGCAAAGATAGCATAAAATTGTCCGCTTACACACAAATGCATTTACTAACCTGAGTTCGGGATAAGGAAAACGCTTTCCGGATAAAAATCAGCGCATGCATTCTCCGCAGGAAATACATATCAATAGAAAAATGAATCATACCTCCTTTCTTTCAATTTTCCACAGGATAATGTCCTGAGGGACAAAATCGGTCATTTTTACATCGTGTTCTATTAATATATAAGCCGTAAAACGGCTATTTCTTATCCCGAACTCAGGTTACTAATTGAACTTATGTCTCACTAACGCTCGCAAGAGAGTCTTCCCAACGCTTGTCCCAAGTGTCTTCCCTGAGAAGCCGTTCTTCCGTACCCACTGTTTCAAGCCGAATGTACTTTCTTCATATTAACCTTAAAAGTAGATTTTTTTTCCTTTCCTTACTTAAAGTTGCATTTGTCAGTTGAAATTACACAACAAATTTTTGCGATATATGACGGAAAAAGTTATTCCGCATTATGATCGCGCTCTTTGAAAGAATTTATAGAGAAAAAATACAATATTATCGTTTATTGTCTGTTTTATTCTATGGAATTTTACTGAATTTTTTATATAACAAGATGGCTGCAAGATTGTATTTGATACCTGTTCCGTTGAGCGAAACGTCTCACGAAAAGGTTTTACCAACTTATAACAGGGAAATCATACTTTCCCTGAAATATTTTATCGTTGAAAATGTGAGGACGGCAAGGCGGTTTTTGAAAAAAACGGAGCCTTCGATCCAGATCAATGAACTGCATTTTATGGAACTCAACGAACATACGGGAAAAGAATCTGTTGCGCAGATGCTGCAACCGATGAAAGAAGGTTTTTCGATAGGAGTGATGTCGGAAGCCGGCTGTCCTGCCATTGCCGATCCTGGCGCAGATATTGTTGCACTGGCGCAAAGCAAAGGTTTCCGGACAGTTCCGCTGGTGGGTCCTTCATCCGTTTTGATGGCTTTGATGGCGTCGGGTTTCAACGGTCAGAGTTTTGCTTTCCACGGATATTTACCTGTGGAACAGTCAAAACGAATTGAGAAGATAAAATTTTACGAATCAAGAATGTATGCCGAGGACGAAACGCAGATTTTTATCGAGACGCCATACAGGAACAATAAACTGTTGGAAGATCTTATAAAAACATGCAAACCTTCGACAAAACTTTGCATCGCTTCTAAAATCACTCATAACGAGGAATCTATACAAACCTTGCCGGCAAAGGAATGGACAAAAATCAAACCTGATCTGAACAGGAAACCGGCAATTTTTTTGATGTATCATTAAGTATTAGATATTTTTTTAACACATTTTTTTTAACAATTATGGATAGAAAAAACTTTTTTGCGCACGAAACAGCCGCCATAGACGAGGGGTGTGAAATAGGAGCAAATACAAAAATATGGCATTTCTCACACCTGATGAGAGGTTGTAAAATCGGGGAAAACTGCAATATTGGACAGAATGTAGTCGTTTCTCCGGACGTGATACTGGGAAACGGCGTGAAAGTGCAAAATAATGTTTCGATTTACACCGGCGTTACATGCGAAGATGATGTTTTCCTCGGTCCGAGTTGCGTGTTTACAAACGTGATAAATCCCCGCAGTTTCATTTCGCGAAGAGACGGATTTCGGCCTACCAAAGTATGCCGGGGCGCTTCGATAGGGGCCAATGCAACGATAATATGCGGCTGCACAATAGGAGAATATGCCATGATTGGAGCGGGAGCGGTTGTAACGAAAGATGTTCCTCCGTTTGCGCTTGTTGTCGGCAATCCCGCACGTCGGACAGGCTGGGTCAATAAAGAAGGCGAGAAGGTAGAAAAGCCTTCCTGAAAATAAACCGAAAGGAGGAAAAATTGATTTTTCCCCCTTTCTCCCTTTTCTAATTATAACAGAAAATCATCACTTTACACAGTTATCATTTTTTTCACCACAATGTAATGTACTATATTTCCGAGTGTCAGTTTTATCTTTGCACTTTCAAATGGCAGCGTTGTTGTTATAGTAATTGCGACATCTGCGTTGGTAAGCGCTGTCGGAGAAATTAATGAGATTGAATTCGCCGGAAGCGCATCCGTCACTGTAATCGTATTGACGGTTCCTGTACCCAGCCCGCTCATTTCGGTCGGTAACTGAAAGCGAGCCGTTGCAATGGCAACATTTGATGCTCCCGCCTGAACATAAGCAGTCTCAACACTTGTTACGATGGCATACTGTCCGTTTGAAGTAACATGGCTTGAACCGTCTTTCACTTCAACCGTATATTCTATGTTATTGCCCGGATTATTTTGCGCATCTGTCAGCGTTGAATAGCCTTCGCTGCCGACCCTGTTTATGTTAAAAATATAATGGTGATTGCGTTTTGTGTCTAAGAACTCTTTCTTCATAGGATCGTAAAAATCCAGACGATAGTATGTATCGACGCTGTTCTTGTTTTTCTTGAGGATGATGTGCTGTCTGTCTTTGGAGAAGAGATTGTTGGTAACGGAGGTGCCTGATCCTGTGGTAACGCTTGACTTAAATTCATACAGATAAACAGTTTTTTCCTTTTCCGTAACGTCTTGGTATTGTAATAAACGGTAATCTTCCGCCGTTTGACGCAGCGATGTTCCCCATATTCCCGGCGATGTCGTCTGTGGTTGTATATATCCTCCCACAGCCTCGTTATATATTTTGTATGTTACATTTTCCGGCTTGAAAGTACCGGTTACATCACTGGGATCTGTGCCTATTTGTACCTGAATTTTAGCAACTGCGCGAACCATTTCGCACGAATAGGCGCTCGGCCAACTTGCTATTTCGCCGTACATCGGAAGATTTTCGCCACCAAAATAATATCCGTTCTCCTTCAACAGGAAATAGGTATTAATATTTGACAGTGTAATAGAGGAGGCATTCGGGTACGGATACGTTATCGTATCGGTATTTGCGATACAGACGATACGACTGCCGTTTGCCGGTTTAAACGACAATTGGGGAAGCAGTTGGATTGCCTGTCCGTTGCCAAGGATTTTCGTTCCTAAAATACGTTCGGAATTTAGCAATGCTCCCGCCGAATTGAACTCAAGCACCCAGAGAGTATCTATCTTACATTCGCTTGTGGTAGCATTGCTGTAAGTCTGTAGTACGGCGTCGGACATATTAAGAGTTATTCGACCTTCTTCTAATTCATCTCCGTTGTCGAATATCCTATTGTTGCAAGATATTAAACACAAAATACTTGCCATATAAAATGTTATTCTTTTCATTACTTAAAACTTATAAATTTTTACTAAAAATTTCACACACATAAATGTTTCTTAAACAAAATTTTGACAAAGGTACGATATTTTTTTTTAACAGCAAAAAAAATCGGAAAGTTTTTTGTTAAAAATTATTTGCTATCGGCAGGCTTATGATTATGCCTGTATTTTTATACTTCCAATTATTGAATCCGACAAATACGCCTATTCTGCCGGCATTGCCCAAACCTGTGGAATAACCTATTTCAGAATGATTCTTTCCGGAAAGAAACAGTGTTTTCAAATGAAAATCTTCCGAAAAAAGATAATTTTGAAGGAAAGGAAGTCGTTTGACCAGCAAATAATCAGAGTTATAAGCGATATGAGCTTGCAACCATTTTTCATTTGTCGCATACATATAGTTGTCTGCCAATACGAAACTGTTGTATAGGAACTTGTCGGTTATGAACAGTTCGCTTGTATTAAAATGTTTATAATCGGGTAAATAAACCGTTTTGCTGTTCAGATATATGCCGGCATTGATAAAGTACGATATATTACTGAAAATATCCGTTTTAACTTGCTGACTTATGGTTAATTCCAGTCTTTCGTAAGATGAATTTACAGCGTCGTTTCCGGGGAAAGCCCTTTCATAACCGAGCAGGAAAGTAGGATACGCCGAATGGCTGTAATACTTGCGTCCCTCTCTGACATAATAATAATAACGCGGCGTATATTGAAGCGACATGTATGTGGAAAACGTATTGTGCGGTGGCATTACGGCATACATCCGGCCTTCAATATCCGAATACGAATTGACATTCGGCGTACGCCCGAAAAAGTTGTATGACGTGTTGTTATACAACTCACTGCGTTTTGCATAATAGAATTTCCTGTCAAATCTCAGCCCGTTAGCCATATCAATATAATTCGACACAAAAATAAATTTTCTTTGGTAAAATTTTGCCGTATTTTCTGCAAAAACAAGCGAAGCTACAGAATTAACAAATCTGTTCGTGCCGTTTGAGCCTGCATAGTCGGCTGATTCGTTTCCCGACGAAAAACACAGATGACCATTATGCAGAGGCAAATATGCAAGAGAAACATTGACTTGCCATATGGCTGTTTTGCGCGCTGTTGCGTAATATACCGACGGAGTAAGCGTTATGCGGCTATTCCCATTGTAATTACAGATTAAAGTCAGTTTTTGCCCAAGCCAAAATCCATCGACGAAATTGTATTCGGGACAGATTTTGGGGATTCCTGCGAAATTAATGCTAAATTTCCTGTTTACTTTTATATCGTTCCCAAAAAGAATTGCCTTTAACCGGGAATTTGCCTTTTTGTTGTCGGCCGAATCGGCTTTTTTGATGGAGTCGGTTGCGGTTTTCAGGCTATCTCTTATGATGTAGCTTTGCAGTTCCTCGTCGTCAAGAGGTACTTTGCGGGTGATTTCCCAAAAGGCCGAATCACGAAGCAACGCCAGCGTATCTTTTGTTACGAAAATAAATGAATCCAGGGGAATTATTTCGAGTTTGCGCTTTTGCTCGCGTTCTTCGTCGGTTTCGGTTGTTTGGGTGATAAGTTTAGCCATTTGGCGGGCTTCACGGATTGTAAGTTTCTCCTTTTCAGATAACTCTTCGAGTTTATTCAGATCTTCCTGTAACTTCCGAAAATCTTTTGCACTTTGTTTTTTACGCGCTGGTTCTCCTCCTGCGGAAGGGTTAAGGGCAGTTTCAACCTCCGGCTGTTTTAACGTTTGATTTCCGATGCCCATATCCAAATGGTTATTTGTCTCAACGTTTGTGTATTGTATTGAAGAATAAAATTTTCCATAACCCTTCAATCCCATCAGATCGATATTCATCGACATATCGTAAGAAACAGGCAGAAAAGCGCCGGGTTTTACTTCGTTGTAAGTCAGATTGTAACTCGCAGTCATACCCGAAAGTTCATTTTGAACAATGTATGCACGACGGATATTCCACGTGTTATCGACAATATCCAGATATCCGCCAACAAGTTTTCTGTTCTTTTTCCTGGGGATAATTTTGATTTTATAAATAGTGTGTTCGTTTTCGCTGTAAGCGTTTTCAAGACTGAATTTGTAAACCGAAAATGCGGAAGGCGAGAGCAGTCCGCCGAATGTGCCGGGAGCGTAGATGTTGTTCGTAACCATACTGAGCGGGACATTGTCGTTAATATCCAAATCGGCAGGAATGGAACTTTTCATGGCAATGACATGCTGTTCATATTTGTTCGGTTGCGTATATTTTACTTTGTTTTGCGATTCGAGAATAAACAGATTACCCACCAGTAAATTAAGTTCTTTGTTTTTTGAACCGGCAGTTAGTGTTATAAATTTTGGTATTTTCTCTATTTTAAACGTTCCTTTCAAATAAACATCCGATTCATAGTTCTTCAACTGCCTGTAAAAATACGGCGTACGCGCTATCACATTTCGCATAATTCTACCGGCAAGATCCTTGTCATCCTTTGTAACGGTAACTTCCTGCAATTCATAGATTTTATCTTGCATCTCCAGTTGCAGGTCAAGACCTTTTTCGGAAACGCTTACGAGAATTATTTTTTTCTCAAATCCCACTGACGAAATTTCCAGCGTATAGTCGCCCTCTTCGATTCGGGTACGGAAATTGCCGTTATCGTCAGCCACCAAACCCAGCGAGATTTCACGTATATAAACGGAAGCATTGGAAACCGGTTGTCCTTCCGAATCAACGACATGTCCCGTCAATTGTTGTGATGACAAGGAAAATGCCGATAAAAAACCGATAATTTGTATAAAAAATAAATTTTTATTCAACTTTTAATTCCTGTTCCTGTTTTTTTAAGTTATTTTATACGGCTTTCAAGCTCATATCAAGACTTTTAACAGAATGGGTCAATGTACCGACCGAAACATAATCGACGCCGCATTCCGCATAGTTACGAATAGTTTCATAAGTCAAACCGCCTGAAGACTCCGTCTCAAAGCGTCCGTCAATCAGTCTCACGGCTTCACGTGTATCTTTAATACTGAGATTATCCAGCATTATACGGTCGATTCCGCCCACACGCAACACTTCGTTCAGTTCATAAAGATTACGTATTTCAATTTCAATTTTCAGTTCTTTTTTCTTTTCTTTCAAGTAATTATGGCATCGCATAATGGCTTTTTCAATACCGCCTGCAAAATCAATGTGATTGTCTTTTATCAAAATCATGTCATAAAGACCGATACGATGATTAGCGCCTCCTCCGATACGAACCGCTTCTTTTTCGAGAATACGCATTCCGGGAGTTGTTTTGCGGGTATCAAGCACCTTGGTATCTGTTCCTTCGAGCGCTTTTACGTAACGCCTCGTGATTGTGGCGATACCGCTCATGCGTTGCATGACATTTAAGACGGTTCTTTCCGTTTGCAGAATGGATTGCGATTTGCCTTCGACGACGAATGCAATGTCTCCTTTTTTTACTTCCGTTCCGTCTTTTATAAAAATTTCCATTTTCAAAGTCGGGTCAAAACGACAAAAGATATATTTTGCCATTTCAACTCCGGCAAGGATGCCGTCTTCCTTATTTATTAGCATACTTTTACCTTGTTCTTCGGATGGAATACAACATAAAGTCGTATGATCGCCGTCGCCTATGTCTTCTGCAAATGCAAGAGCTATCAGATCATCAATCAGTTCATCGGGTGTTTTAAGAATGTTGTTCATATTTATATTTTTTAAAATTCAGACTCAAACAGTGTTTAGAATGCAAAGATAAGTTTTTTTATGTATACGGATATTCTTTTTCGGAAAATTTACACATTTTTATAATTTGTTTTATAATTTCTCCTTACATTTACAGCCGAAAAAGACGTGAAAAGTGAAAATAACATTGCTTGTTACGGGTAAAACCGATGCAGATTGCTGGGCGGATGCAATGAAAGAATACACCGCCCGTTTGAAACATTATCTGTCGTTTGATGTTGAAACCATACCCGATTTGAAAAATGTCGGCAGACTTTCTGCGGAGCAGCATAAGGAACGGGAAGGACATTTGATATTGAATGTCATGCAGACGGGCGATTACGTCGTGTTACTCGACGAGCGCGGTAAAGAAATGACATCTCGGCAGTTTTCGCAATTTTTAGAAAAAAGATTGCAGATGCCACATAAAAGAACGCTCTTTGTAACAGGAGGACCTTTTGGTTTCAGCAACGAAGTATACAAACGGGCGGACGAAAAACTGTCGCTAAGTAAAATGACGTTTTCGCATCAAATGATAAGGGCAATTTTTGTCGAACAACTGTATAGGGCAATGACGATTATTCGGGGAGAAAAGTACCATCATGAGTAAATCCGGCGTCAGAAACGAGTTTTAGTTTAGAATATAAAATTTATATAATTATTAAAAAAATTAAAGTTTATGAAAAAATTAATATCCGCTTTATTAAGTATCTGCCTGATATCCATTGCGGGCTGTAACAGCAATGACGGGATTGACAATCCGTTTGGCATCAATGATGACACTTTGAAGGTAAACAAATTTATTGTTGACGTTTTCGACGATATTTACTTATGGGTTGATGATATCGACATGGAAACATGTAAAAAAACTTACAACAGATATAAAGATCCGTATGAGTTTTTTGAAAAATTGAGGTATATAGATGACGAATGGTCTGGATTAACGGACGATATTGAAGGAATGAACGACAGTTTTGAAGGCGTGGAAACTTCATTCGGTTACAGTCTGTTTTTTGGATATGCTTACAAAAACAGCGACATCGTAATCGGTATTGTAAAATTTGTTTATCCTGATTCTCCTGCCGAAAAGGCAGGATTAAAAAGAGGTGATATTCTTGTTTCCATGAACGGAAACGATATTACCGACAAAAACTATCCGGAACTGGTATATTCATCATCCATATCCGTTTCGAGGGGATATTATGACGGCAGTCAGTATAATTCTTACGGAGAATCAATAAGTATGACTGCCATAAAACAATACAATAATCCGATTATAAAAGATACGATTATCGTAAAAGGGGTAAATAAAATAGGTTATCTGTGTTATTCGGATTTTCTTGAAAAATCCGAAACGGAACTGATACGCATTTTCAATAATTTCAAAAAACAGGCCGTTACCGACGTCGTGCTTGATTTAAGGTATAATCCCGGAGGGTTGGTACGGACTTCCATTGTTTTAAGCAGTATTCTGGCGCCGGGTAGCGCCGTAATAAACAAGGATATTTATCAAATTCAAGTCTGGAATGACAACTATACTCAATACTATACTTCAAAGGGCAATGACATGAAGGAATATTTCACCGACACGTTGCCTGTGAATATGAATTTGAGCCGCCTGTTTGTTTTAACATCGGAAAATTCGGCATCTGCTTCAGAGGCAACGATAATATCATTAAAACCTTATATGAACGTTATTCAAATAGGATCGAAAACAAGCGGGAAATTCTGTGGCGGAGGGCTGATTTCACCGGATATGATATACAAAGACAGCAAATATTACAACAATATCAAAAATTGGGGAATGTATATCATGTATTTTCGCTATACAAATAAATCTCAAACATATTACAAGGAAGGACTTGAACCTGACATCGAAGCAAAAGAAAATTTTCTGGATTTGAAACCTTTCGGAGATGAACGCGACCCGCTTTTAGGAAGAGCGATTGCACATATTACGGGACAGCAATATGTTGAATCGCGTTCGGAGCAATCAATGTCTGATTTTAAAATTTCTAACGACTTGTACGTTAAAAAACAAATCGACGGCAAACTGATTGATAACAGGAAATTACAAAAATTGCTGAAGGAGGATTAAATTCCGGCCATTATCAAATAATCAAGCAGCGTAATGGCAGCCATCGACTCAACGACGGGCACTGCACGCGGGACGACACACGGATCATGCCGTCCGCCTGTTTTTATAACAGTTTCGTTTCCGAATATATCAACAGTATTTTGCCCGCTCGAAATCGTCGCCGTCGCTTTAAACGCTACGCGGAAATATATATCCTGTCCGTTTGATATACCGCCCTGGATACCGCCGGAATAGTTGGTACGGGTAGAGATACGCCCTTTGTCGTTGATAAATTCGTCGTTATGCTCCGAGCCTTTGAAAAGAGGGGCATCGAAACCATCTCCGTAATCGAAACCTTTTGCCGCATTGATACCAAGCATTGCAGCGGCAAGAGCCGCTTGCAGTTTTCCGAAAACAGGCTCGCCAACCCCGACAGGAACACCTTTTATGACGCACGAAACGATTCCTCCTACACTGTCGCCCTCGCGTCTGACTTTGTTTATCAATGCCGTCATTTTTGCGGCTTTTTGCGGATCGGGACATCGCACTGCGTTCGTTTCCGTACGGCTTAAATCAAAATCCCTGTAACCGCCGGATAACTTTATGTTTCCGATTTGAGACGTATAAGCGTGGATAACAATATTTTTTTGTTTAAGAACAATCTTTGCTATTGCGCCGGCGACGACTCTTGTTATCGTTTCACGCGCCGAACTGCGACCGCCGCCGCGATGATCGTGTATGCCGTATTTTGAATAGTATGTGAAATCGGCGTGCGAGGGACGGAATATGGTAGCAAGTTCTTCGTAATCGGACGAATGTTGGTTTTCATTTCCAACGATAAAACCTATCGGCATGCCGGTAGTCTTATCTTCGTAAATACCCGACAGAAAATCTACCCTGTCGGATTCTTTGCGGGAGGTTGTCACATCAGACTGCCCGGGACGGCGGCGGGACAGTTCGCTTTGAATAAAATCCAAATCGAGCGTTATGCCGACAGGACAGCCGTCTATAACTCCTCCCATGGCTTTTCCGTGAGATTCGCCAAAGGATGTCAACCTGAAAATATTACCGTAAGAGTTCATATACGATGAGATATACAATAAAACTGTTATACACTTGGTTTTCGTCTTCTATTCTCCGCCATCACAGTCGCTGCAACCGCAACCTTCATTGCATCCGCATCCGCATCCGCCACTGTTCATCGCCGCGTTAATTTCAACGATTTCCTCTTCCGTCGGCTCGTGCACGTCAAGCACTTCGCCATTAAAATAAAGCGTCTCGCCCGATAAAGGATGATTGAAATCCATCACAACGACATCCTCTTTCACATACAATACAGAGCCTGTCATGCGCGCGCCGTTCGAATCAAGCATCGGCAACGTAGCGCCTTCTTTTACATATTTATCATCGAATTTGCCATCGACTTCAAATATCTTTTTCGGAATTTCTACTACAAATTCTTCATTATACTCCCCGTAAGCATCTTTGGATGATATGGAAAAATCAAATTTCCCGCCAGCTTCCAATTCTTTCAAATTGTCTTCAAACGCTGACAGCATGCTTCCCGAGCCAAAGATAAATTTCAACGGACATTCTCTTGTAGCGCGTTCCATCAGTTCGCGGTCATCGCCATCGCCCACGTTCAGGTCATAAGCGACCGTAACGGATTTGTTTTTGGATACTTTCATTTTTTTTATATTTATTTTACGGTGACAAAAGTAATCAATATATTTGAAATCCCAGAATTTCTCTGTGTCAATTGATGTTTTCGCGTTCCCGTCATCCACGCAACCCATTTGTGCGCGGACAACTCATCATCCGTTTCCAACTTCCCGCCGCACATTTCAAAATGCTGTCCGCAACTGCGGATTTCCTGCCGCGCACTCCAAAACGCTGTCCGCAGCTGCTGATTTAACAAATCAGAGGTCATTCGTTAAATCCGTGACTGCTGATTTAACAAATCAGGGGTCATTCATTAAATCCGCGACTGCGAATTTAACAAATCAAGGGTCATTTATAAAATCCGCAGCCGCTTCCACCATGTTTAAAGGGTCATTTGTTAATTCCGCAGTTGCGTATTCTTTGAACAGCAGTATGTTAAGAGTCGATTTTTCGTCATCGCAAGCAAGAACGCTCCGCCCCGTCATTGCAAGCCCGCAGGTGAAGCTATTACGGAGATTGCAAACAGTTCGAGCACGATTATATCCGCTTTGGAGACGTTGCCGCAGGAGTTTAACGCTGATCTGGCCATTTCTTCATAAAAAATCCTTTATTATCATGCCGCAGAAATAAACATTTTATTCGACAACTTAAATAAGAAATTTGCTATTTAAGAAATGTGTTGGAAAACTTAACTAAGACCGTTCTCCCGTTTAATTATCGAAACCAAATTTGAAAATGCAACACACGATATTTCCATGATTTAAAAGCGTTTTCAAATAATTCACCTCGTATACATACGCAGGTAGAGCTTGTCCGGATAAATCGGAACGAGGCAACGCCGTTTCGCAACAGACACAACAATGGGATTGTCGCCACCTCGTCGTTTGTTTTGTTCGTTTTCTTAATATAATAATATTAAAAATCATTTTAATCACACAAATCACAGTTCATACAATGTTTTATGGACAGTCTTTTACACATTTTCCTGTTTTGTCGATATAATGTTTTACGAACAGTCTTTTACCCATCTGCCAGCCCTGTCTATATAAAATCGTTTGCCGTTCAATCTTACACGAGCAAGCCCTTCGGAAAAACTCCCTGTAGCATCGTATTTCAGCGGTATAACTTCTGTGCCGGTTTTTGCAGATTTGTCCTGTTTTTGAAATGGTCTCACATATCTTTTCATACAATTTTAACCTATTTTCGCTGATAATCTTCAAATAATATCTTTTCTACAAATCGCCCATGGCACAGAAGTATAATTCATGGTTTGAAGGAACAAGATTCTCTATCGTTTGAGGAATTTTTTCAACTCGACTGCTTCTTTGCTCCAATTCATTTAAAGTTTTGTCAAAAAACTCATCATCTTCGTTTTCGTGTATTTCAAAAGTAGAGTAATTAGTAGCGAAATAAAATTTATCCTGTCCGTTTTCGGCAATCAAAAATCCTGTAGGAACATTGTTTTTCATTCGTAAAACGGCTCTTTCGTTGCCGACGCTATCACTAAAAGCAATACCTAAATCGTCTCCAATCATATCGACTGCTCGACTAAAATGAATCCATTCCGATTTTTTATCCGAAAATATCAACAATGGAGGATATGCCAGATTGATTTTTTGAGGATTTTTTAAGACCAATGCTATTCGTTCTGTAGAATCGTCTTGCGAGACAAATTCTATGGATGCGAAATTGTTTAACTCATCGGGCAATGTGTCATTAAAAAATTCTTCCGGATAAACAGTTACGCTGTTCTTTGCCTTGTTTTTACAGCCGCCGAATGAAATCAATATCACGGCAACAAATACTATTGAATAAAGTTTTTTCATAGATATTCTAAATTATTAGTTATCTTGTTATCGTTAATTTCTATTCGTTTCAATATCTTATTAACGAACTCATTATTGAAATACGAGAATGTTAATTTTAAGATAATCTCTTTATTTTTGTACTCAAGGATTTTAAATCCAAGCGATTGCAACATTCTTAATGATCTTTGATTATACTTATATGTTCCTGCTTTTACAGTTGCATTTTGATTGTATTTAAAAAAATAAGAAATTATTGCAACAGCCACATATATTCCTAATCCACTATTGAAAAGATGTGGGATTATTCCACCTGAAAACCAATATTCTTGTGATGCGGGATTATAGCAAAAATGCACAAAGGCAATATCTTCTTGTCTGTGGTTATTCTCTCTTGAAATAATGTATTTCAAGTAATTATCATCAATAGATACGAATTTATGAATGTCCTTATTATTATCTCCAAAAAGAAAATAATGAAACTCAGTATCATCGAAACAAATCTGGTATAACGAAATGTCTTTATCTAATGTATTACGAATACTAAATTTCATATTCTAAAATTTTTCTAACTAAATGCATCTTATAAAAATCTTCTTTGTATAATTCCAATACAATATATTTCATACCATTCTTATATTTTTCTCCCATTTCTTTAAAACCGATTGCATTATTAAGGCGTCTACTATACGAGTTGTTTTCAAGAACAAAAGCGCTTATTTGTGATATAGTCCTTGATTGAAAATAATAATGTATAGACTGAATGGCTGAATGAATACCATAACCTCGTCCTATTAAATCATATCGAATCCCTCCAAAATATT
>JAITJX010000003.1 GCA_031278765.1 Tannerella sp.
TAAATTATAATTTTATTTTGTCGGTTACAGAAATTTATCTATCTTTGTGTCAATTTGTTGGTTTGACAATCTGTGGTATAAGATATTATATATCAAGTGTTTACTTGAATCGTAGTAACCAAACACTACAAAATATTAAGCCAATTAGGTGTGTTGCATGGTTTTAACAAACCAAAATCCGATACAATATACCATTACTTGATAATCAGAAATGTACTGAAGCGAGACCATTGTATAGAAAGGGATTTATAGAAGAAATGTACATGAATTTTTTCGAATGGCACACAGACGAATGAAAATGCCCGATAAAATTTATAGAAGAAAGATAAAAAAAATCATCGGTTAAACACAAACGCATAAAAAACATTGTATAGTCGCAATAACAACGCTACGAGGCGCCTATTGTAATAACGGAAACGGGACTGACAAACAAAATCAGGAAAATTAAAGTAAAAGTATTACTCCAAAGTTTTGCATGAATGAGATATTCCATGTAATTTTGTCACCTCAAAATTAAAAATTAAAAATATGAAAATAGCTATTGCAGGTACAGGTTATGTCGGTCTTGTTACGGGGACATGTTTCGCAGAAATGGGAACAGAGGTATATTGTGTTGATATTGATGCAAAAAAAATTGAAAATCTTCAAAACAGTATTATCCCCATATATGAGCCCGGCCTTGAAGAACTTGTTTTGAAAAATCAAAAGAACGGTCGTCTGCATTTCACGACAGACCTCACGAAAGTGCTTGATGATGTCAATGTCCTGTTCAGTGCCGTAGGCACTCCGCCGGACGAAGACGGCAGCGCAGACTTGAAGTATGTACTCGACGTAGCCCGTACTGTGGGCAGAAACATGAAAAAGTACATACTCGTCGTAACGAAAAGTACCGTACCCGTCGGGACAGCCAAAAAGATCAAACAGGTAATCCTCGAAGAACAGCAAAAACGCGGTGTCGAAATAGATTTTGACATAGCCTCAAATCCCGAATTTCTGAAAGAAGGCGCAGCCGTCAAGGATTTTATGAATCCTGACCGTGTCGTTGTAGGCGTTGAAACGGAACGCGCCCAGAATCTGATGATCAAACTTTACAGACCCTTCCTGCTGAATAATTTTCCTGTCATATTCATGGATGTACCATCTGCCGAAATGACAAAATATGCAGCAAATGCCATGCTCGCTACGCGCATCAGTTTTATGAACGACATCGCCAATCTGTGTGAAGCCGTCGGTGCAGACATCAATAAAGTTCGCAAAGGAATAGGCTCCGATTCGCGTATCGGACGCAGTTTCCTATATGCAGGCTGTGGTTACGGTGGTTCCTGCTTTCCAAAAGACGTCAAAGCGTTGATAAAAACATCAAAAAACTGTGGGCGACCAATGCGTATTCTTCAAGCAGTAGAAGAAGTGAACGAAGAACAAAAAAAAGTTTTAATCCGCAAACTGTCCGATTATTTCCACGGCGATTTGAAAAATAGACTCATCGCCCTCTGGGGACTGGCTTTCAAGCCCGAAACCGACGACATGCGCGAAGCTCCCTCGCTTGTCATTATCGACGAACTGCTCAAAGCCGGTTGCCGGATTGTTGCATACGACCCTGTCGCCATGAACGAAGCCAAACGTCGCATGGGCAACCGTATCAAATACGCCGAAGACATCTACAAGGCAGTTGAAGATGCGGATGCCCTGCTACTCGTAACGGAATGGAAAGAATTTCGACTCCCTGCATGGGCAAATATAAAAGCAAAAATGCACACGCCGCTCATTATCGACGGACGCAATCTTTATGATGCCCACGAATTGAAAGATCTTGGATTTATTTATAAAAGCATCGGAAAATAAAAAAAATGAAACTCTGTTTGATTTTTCTTATATTAACCCATCTTGCTTGTTTCATTCAAGCCAGGCCAGAGGAATCATTGCGGGATTCTCTTTTGAAAAAAGGAGATTACAAGCAAGTCATTGAATATGACGATTCCATTATGAAACAAAAAGAAGAATTAAGGCAAAATACCGTTAAAGAGATTCAACTCAAAGCGATAGCCGAAGCAAAAGAATTTGAATACAAACATCTTAAACATAATAAGATATATAACGAAAAACGCAAAAAATTACTGTTTGTCATTTTCATATTATTATGTTCGGGAAGCATCGTATTCATGTTTTACATTTCATCAAGGAGAACAAATATGAAACGGCAAACAGTCTTGATAAATGCCGAGAAAGAAGAAGCAAAATTGAAACTGAAGCTCATAGAAGAACAAGCCATTAAACTTGAATTGCAAAAATATAAAGTCTTGTTGGAATTTAATTTAAAAGAAATAGAATTGAGCAATAAAATAAAGGATTTCAATAACTTGTGCAATGAAAAGAAACAGTTAAATGCGAAAGTAGAGAATTATCGTCAACGTATCGGAGACTTCGAAGCGTCGGTAGAAAAAACATCCTGCGAAAACAATAAACTGCAAAAAGAAATCATTGAAGAAATAACGACGCAAATTAAAAAGCATCTTCCCAGACATGAGGAATATATACGAAATCTTGAACATATCAAATCCTCTTTCATTGACAATATAATGCACGTGATCAACGGAAACTTGTCAAAACAATACCTTAAATATTGCATTTGTTTTGCGACAGGCCTGTCGATAAAAGACGTATCCCGTTGCTGTTTTGTAGAACAATCATCTGTTTACATGATCAGGTATCGTTTGAAGAAAAAATTCGAACTCAGAAATGACGACGACATTGATTTGTATCTGAAAAAACTGTCTTTGTAGTTTTTTCGTTTATTAACGTTACGTTAATAAACGGAATTTAATAATATTATAATAGTTCGGTTCGACTTTTGTCCGAAACAGACTGTGTTGCGTCAAAGCGCTTATGTTTTTTTTACCTGTAATCAAATTTTTTGTCTTTGAAGCTGTATTGTCCCGGAATTGAAGCGTTTCAAATGCATTCTTCGGAATATGAACATTGACTTCATGCGCCTCACTGTCGAAGTTGATGACGACAAGAAGTAATTCTCTTTCATATTTCCGCAGAAAACTTGTAATCCTGTTTGACGAGTAATCGTTACAAAAGTCAAGTCCATAGAAATGGCCTTCCGAAAATGCTTTTTCTTTGCTTACAAAATGCAGGATTTTCCTGTACTCATTGCGCAACGAAAGTTCCTCAACTGTTGATTTTCCTCCGTCGAAACGACCGTTATTAGCCCAATTTCTGATACTTTTCATACTCCAATAGTCAAAAATCGTAGTTTTACCGTCTAATCCGCCGAATCCTTCTTCGTCCATGCCTTGCTCGCCAAGTTCCTGCCCGTTATAAATCATTACAGGATTGGTATTTAGCATTGATATATAGGCAAATGCGGGTATGCCGGTTTTTGAATTTCCTGCAAAAAAATCGGAAGCGATGCGCTGTTCATCATGATTTTCAAGAAAATAAAGCATGTGTTTCTGAATATTACTGATGCTCTGCCAACAGGCAGATAACGAATTAACATTCGATTTTCCGCATATTACATTTCGCAAAGTATCGTACATGCCCACTTTATCATATAGCATATCAAATTTTCCGCGGTTGATAAAATCATAATAAAGCGAAGGATTGTAAATCTCGGCAATAAAGCTTACATTCTTATGGCTTTTTACACGCGGAATGACCCAGCTCCAAAACTCAACAGGGATCATTTCCGCCATATCACAACGGAATCCGTCAACACCCTTGTCAGTCCAAAACAACAGAATATTTAGCATTTTTTTCCAAGTATCCGGGAGCGGAGTAAATTTTTTTTCATTTCCATTCTGATAATCAACGCCATAATTAAGCTTTACGGTTTCGTACCAATCATTGCGGTCAGGAACATCTTTAAAACAGTCATTTCCAGTAACTTTAGCCGGAAACTCGCTGTAATCAAAATCTTCTTCAGCTTCTTCACGCTGAAGTTCAAGATACTGCCCCGGTAAATAATAAAAATTATTCACAGGATCAAAGACGCAGGAGGTATGATCATTTTGCCCCAAATCCTCAATGTATGCCGGTTTCATCAATGATTTGTAACTTCTTGCCACGTGATTGGGAACGAAATCTACAATAACTTTCATCCCCGCTTTGTGTGTACGTTTTATAAGTGATTCAAATTCGGACATTCTTTCTTTTACTTTTTCTGCAAGATCGCAATCAACATCATAATAGTCTTTGATCGCATACGGAGAACCGGCTTTCCCTTTAACAATGGCGCAATGATCTTTTTCGATTCCATAATCCTGATAGGCGGTACACGTAGAATGTCTGATGACTCCCATGAACCAAATATGCGTAATCCCCAGATCTTTAATAGCAGCCAAAGCTTTGTCGGTGTATGAATTAAACTTGCCGCATCCATTCTCCGAAAGGCTGCCGTTCCAGATAAGTTTTTCGTTAAAGTTTCCGAACAGTCTCGGAAACGTTTGATAAATAATTGTTTTCATATTAAATTAAATAAGTATTTTGTTGTTTTGTCGCGCAATTTATTGCAAGCGCGTTATTCGTTTTATTTTCAAAATATTTCACAAATGCCCGTTCTGCGGCCTTGTAGCCAATTTGCGCCAATAAATTGATGTTCTTCAAATCAAACATTTTAAACAGACCAAACTCGTCGGTTTCTATCAAGATATCGCACATCTCTCTGTCTTTGTACGTATTGGCGCGAAAAAGATAATGATACGAACGTTCAGCAATTCCTACTATGGTTTTATTGTACTTGCTGGGCACAATCGGGCTGACATTGGAACCGATAATTGTCTCGCAATTATCACATATTATCGAAACCGGAAAATTGTGAAACAGTCCGCCGTCAACGTAATGAATACCGTTAATTTTGACTGGATTAAAAATAATAGGCACACTACACGAAGCTGTAACAGTTTCGGCAACAGGACCTCGCGTGAAAGCATGAGCTTTGCCGTGGTCGAAGTCGGTTGTCATGATTATGGTTGGAATCAGCAATTCTTCGATATTGTCGGCGCGCACAATTCTCTTGACAAACTGCCGGAAGCGGCTACTGTCGAAGAGACCCGTTTTGGGAATCTGAAGAGAAACGAACTCGGAAAACTCGCGCCCCGTAAAAAGCGTTTTAATCTCCGTTGACGAATAACCATCAGCGAACAGGACACTCATTAATGCGCCTGCACTTGTACCGACAATCACATCGGGTCGCAAACCACATTCTTCGAGAAACTGCAATACGCCGATATGTGCAAAACCTCTCGCTCCGCCTCCACTTAATGCTAACCCTAATTTATATTTTTTGCCTGATTCATTCATTTTTTATGCAAATATACATATTTTTATGCAAATATACATAAAAGTCTTCACATATACACAGATCCATAAAAATTAGTATTAATAAAACTTAACTCCACTCTGTTCTGTTCCGTTCGGCGTCGGTTGAGCAAGATTCGCAAAAATCACTTGTGTTTATTGTCAAAAGATTCGTATATTTAATTTATTTTATTTATAAAATTAAAATTTCCATAGATGATATTTATAGAAATGACGCTCCAGCCATGCTTTTCTGCCGCCCGTTGAAACGAATCAAGCCATTCTCCGGCAGAAACGTTGGGAAAGTGGCGGAGTGTCTGTTTAAATATTTGCAAAACTAAGTTGCACTCACATGTTGAATCTACAAATACAAAGAATTAACAAAGGATTTTTATTTGGAATAATTTTTTATTACTTTTGCAACGCTTCTTTGAAAGTTTACTTAATATAAAATATCAAAAATCAAACTATTATTATTTATAATTATGAATCTATTAAGAGAAAAAACAGCAAAATATGACGCCCCGCAAAAAGCGAAAGCAGCAGGCATATATCCATACTTTCGTGAAATAGAAAGCGACCAGGATACCAGTGTGATAATAAACGGAAAAAAAGTCCTGATGTTCGGTTCCAACGCCTACCTGGGCCTGACAAATCATCCGAAAGTGAAAGAGGCGTCGATAGAAGCCATCAGAAAATATGGCACAGGTTGCGCAGGTTCACGTTTTTTGAATGGCACACTGGATATACATGTAACGCTGGAAAAACGGCTTGCCGAATTTGTAGGTAAGGAAGACGCTATTTCGTTTTCGACAGGTTTTCAGACAAATGAGGGAGTGCTTTCGTGCCTGACAGGACGCGAAGATTACATTATTTGGGATGAACTCGACCATGCTTCAATAATAGAAGGAATAAGGCTGTCGTTTTCCACAAAGCTAAAATTCAAGCATAACGATATGGAATCGCTCGAAAAACAACTTCAAAAATGTGATCCCAAAAAAGTGAAACTGATCGTTGTAGACGGTGTTTTCAGTATGGAAGGCGATGTTGCCAATTTGCCGGAAATAGTGCGCCTTGCAAAAAAATACAACGCAAACATAATGGTCGATGAAGCGCATGGAATCGGCGTTCTCGGTAATCACGGTCGAGGCGTATGCAACCATTTTGGTTTAACCCAAAACGTTGATTTGGTGATGGGTACGTTCAGCAAATCATTTGCTTCGCTCGGTGGTTTTATTGCTTCAGACAAAGATACAATTAACTTTCTCCGTCATAATGCGCGCACATATATATTTAGCGCAAGTTGCACGCCCGCTTCAGTAGCTGCTGCAAATGCAGCCCTTGACATTATGCTGACCGAACCTGAACGTATTGAAAAACTTTGGGAGTTAACCAATTATGCTTTAGATGGCTTTCGCAGTATGGGTTGCGAGATAGGACACACTTCTACCCCCATAATACCGTTGTTCATACGCGATAATGATCTTACTTTTCTGATTGTAAGGGAATTATTTGATGAAGGAATATTTGTTAATCCGGTCGTATCGCCGGCAGTTGCCTCGCAAGACACGCTAATACGCTTTTCATTAATGGCTACGCTCAAAAAAGAACAGCTTGATTTTGCACTCGAATCCATCAGGAAACTTTTCAAAAAACATCATTTGATTTAGACGTAAGCGTGCCCCTCTTTTCCGGAAGAGGGAAGGACGATGACAGGAATTATTGCTCAAAATGAAAGAAATATGATGAGATTTTGCCAAAATAATGGATGTAGCTGTTGTATTAATGTAAAAGGTTGCTCACGGGCAATCAATAAACTGAACAACTACGATTGGCTCTATGATGTGAAAGAAACACAAAACGCAACGGATTTCGTTGAAGTGCAATTCAAAAATACGCGCAAAGGTTATTATATTAACAGCGAACATTTTCCTTTGAAAAAAGGAGATGTGGTCGCCGTAGAATCAAATCCGGGACACGACATAGGAACCGTCACGCTGACAGGCAAACTGGTATTGCTTCAAATGAAAAAAAACCGCTACCGCACCGAAGACGGGGTAAAGAAAGTGTATCGTTATGCAACGCCTTTGGATATGGATAAATACGAAGAAGCAAAAAAACGCGAATATGAAACAATGATAAAATCACGTCGAATAGCTGAAGACTTAGGTCTTGCCATGAAAATCGGAGACGTTGAATTTCAAGGTGACGGCAATAAAGCAATTTTTTACTACATTGCAGATGAGCGAGTTGATTTCCGTCATCTGATAAAAGTGCTTGCAGAATCATTTCATGTAAGAATAGAAATGAAGCAGATAGGCGCGCGTCAAGAGGCGGGGCGCACGGGTGGAATAGGTCCTTGCGGAAGAGAGTTGTGTTGCTCGTCGTGGATGAGCAATTTCATTTCGGTTGCTACCGATGCGGCACGTTTTCAGGATTTATCAATGAATCCTCAAAAACTTGCAGGTCAGTGTGCCAAATTGAAATGTTGCCTTAATTACGAAGTCGATGCTTACGTGGAAGCTCGCAAACAGTTACCACCCCGCAAAATGGAACTTCATACGAAAGAAAATACTTATTATCACTTCAAAACAGACATTTTCAGCAAACAAATAACGTATTCTACGAACAAAAACACGCCTGCTAATCTCGTAACCATATCGTCTGTCCGCACATTTGAAATCATCAACATGAATGCCAAAGGCGAGAAACCTTATTCGCTTGAGAACGATGTGGAACAAAAAACCGAAAAGCGCGACTCCAAAGATATTCTCGACGATAACGTTTCGCGTTTTGACAATTCGAAAAAGAAAAATAAAAGTAAAAAAAGAAAGTCGGATAATGAATAGAAACATTCATTTGCTTTTCGTCTTGTGTTTTTTGTCTTTTATCCTGCATTCATGCACAAAAGACACTGTTTATAACAGGTATGTTGCTATCGAAAACCGTACATGGGATAAAAATTCGGAGTATTTTTTCAATTTTACGATAACGGACAACGTTATTCCTTACGATATTTCGCTAAATCTGAGGAATAACAATATGTATCCGTTCAAAAATTTATGGCTTTTCTATGATATAAAACTACCAGACGGTTCGCTGATCAATGATACACTGGAAGCCATACTGGCAAATGATTTCGGAAAATGGACAGGTAAAGGCATAAGCATATATCATAACGAATTTCCGCTTCAAACGAATTATCACTTCCCCGATACGGGGCATTACACGATTGTTTTCCGTCAAGGTATGCGCAACAATGTGCTTCAAGGAATCGAAAATATCGGATTGATGATTAAAAAATCAAAATAATCAATTATTTTCTTTTCTGGCGTAATCTATACGGAGGAAAATGAAAAGCATAATGGTGAAACTCACCAGCGACGAACCGCCATAACTGAAAAATGGAAGCGGAATACCAATGACCGGGATTAATCCGCATGTCATACCTATATTTACCGCTGCATGAAAAAAGAAAATCGAAACAACGCCATAGCCGTAAACCCTTCCAAACGTAGTCAATTGCCGTTCGGCAAGAACAATGAGTCTCAACAAAAATATTCCGTATATGAGCAACACGCCCAATCCTCCAACAAAACCAAACTCTTCGCCTACGGTGCAGAAAATAAAATCGGTATCTTGTTCAGGTACATATTTCAATTTTGTCTGTGTTCCGTTCAAAAAACCTTTCCCCATGAAACCGCCCGAACCTATTGCAATGATCGACTGATTCACGTTGTATCCCGCACCGGCCAAATCGTCTACAAGCCCCAATGAAACTTTAATTCTTTGTTGTTGATGAAGTCCCATGACATCATAGAAAACATAATTCACCGAAAACATGAATCCTATCGAAAGGAAGGAAAATGCAACAATCAATGCATACCTCCAAATAATATTTTTTACTGCAAAAAAGATCAAAACCAGGGAAAACGCTACAATCAATCCCATCGCAACCCAAACAAAATTAAAATCTAAGAAATAAGACGCCACGTATGAGGCTATTCCTGCGACAATAACTGTCAGAAAAAAGTATTTTGACAACACTTTTTCATTAAAAGAAAAACGCAGGATTATCAACATGACACCAATGATAATACAAGAAATCATCAATTCGCTTACAGGCGTCAGGTGCCACATTACACTTTCATATTTCAACATAATAATAAAATACATTGTCGCTAATAAAGCTATTAAAAGAACGAATCCAGACATGCCTTCACGATAAAAAATTATTGAAAATGCAAGAAAAACAAGCGCCGAACCGGCCTCCCGTTGCATAATAATACAAAGCGCAGGCAATAGTACAAACGCAGAGGCTGTTATGAAATTTTTGACCGTCAATAACTTAAATTCATAAGTATTCATAAACTTTGCAAGCGCGAGAGCAGTCGCAAATTTTGCAAACTCAGCCGGTTGCACTCTTATAAAAGGAGTGATGACAAGCCATGAACGAGAACCTTTAATGTCGGGAGCGAGAAATATCGTTGCTATAAGAAGCAAAACAATAAAACTGTATAACGGAAACGCAAAAGTTTCGAAGAAATTTTTGTCAAGCATCATTATCATAAAGATAATAACAACAGACGAACCTATCCAAATCAATTGCATTCCGGGACGAACAGAAGCGCTGAAAATCTGTGGATTGTCAAAATTGTAACTCGCTCCGCAAATACTGATCCAACCAAAGATAACCATTAATACATAAAGCACTACGGTTATCCAATCCAATGATTTCCATATATTCGGATTACTGTTCAACATTTGTTTCCTCTATTTCTTCAATAATTTCTTCTACAACTTCCTCATCATCAATTTCTTTTTTCAGCAGATAATTGGGCGATCCGGGCAATGTACTCCAACGCGACATTCTATCCGTATTCCACTCGTTTGCTTTTCCATAAAAAAATTTTTCAAACATCAATCTTGCTATCGGCACGGCAACCATTGCGCCGCTACCTCCGTTCTGCACATACACACAAATTGCAATTCTGGGATTATTCGCAGGCGCAAAAGCAATGCAAGCCGAATGGTCGCGTCCGTGCGGATTCTGTACTGTTCCGGTCTTCCCGCAGATCTCAATATCAGGAAGATACAAACCTCCGCAAGTACCGACTGTTACCGCAGCCCTCATGCCTTCAACGACGATATTGTAATATTGCGATTCGATTCCCGTATATTTTTTTGTCGTATATTTCTCATCAAGCGGAGTATCCTGAATTTTATTAACCACGTGAGGTATAATATAATAACCGCGATTTGCTATGGTTGCGGCAAGATTACATATTTGCAGCGGCGTGGCATTAATTTCACCCTGCCCGATCGCTATCGAAATAATGCTGCTCGAATTCCAATGTTTGTTATGTGTGTTGTCATATGCCTTACTGTTAGGAATATAGCCTCTTTTTTCACTGGGAAGGTCAATACCAAGTGGATAACCGTAACCCATCTTAACCATATAGTTTTTCCATACTTCAAAAGCCTCTTGTATGGACGGATAACGGGTACGACTGTCAAGTAATCCTCTTAAGCCCCAACAAAAATAAGAGTTACAGGAAATTGCCAACGCAGAAACCAATGAAACAGGTGAAAAATGTGAGCGGCATTTCGGGCGACCGCCAAGATACGAATAACCGGAAGCACACGAATAGGCTGTTTCTTTTGTTACTACGCCTTCTTGCAAAAAAATAAGTCCCTGTGCGGGCTTAAATGTAGAACCGGGAGAATACGAGCCCATTATAGAGCGATCTAACAGCGGATTAAGCGGATCTTCATCAAGCATTTGATGATTTTTTCCTTTTTGTCGCCCTGTCAGCAACGCAGGATTATAGGATGGAGCGGTAACAAGACACAGAATTTCACCAGTCGAAGGCTCAATCATGACAATTGCGCCCTGTTTGTTTTGCATGATTTTTTCACCGAACTCCTGCAAATCCATGTCGATTGACAAGGTTATATTTTTTCCCGAAACAGGCTCTTTATCATGCTTCCCCTCTTCATATTTGCCTTTTATGCGACCGTGAACATCGCGCAGTAATATTTCGACGCCCTTTTCGCCTCGTAATATTTTCTCATAAGAACGTTCCACGCCCGACTTACCCGAATTGTCACTTTGAACATAGTAATTGTCTTTTTCGATTTCGCTTTTATTTACTTCTCCTATACTCCCAAGCACATTTGCAGCATTCGTACAACCATATTCCCTTAATGTACGATTACGAATATAAAAGCCCGGAAACTTGAAAAGTTTTTCCTGAAATACGCCATATTCATTTGCAGACAACTGACTCATAAACATTTGTGGTATATATGGAGAATATCCCGGATTGAGATTTTTATTCTTTATCGTACCAACACGATAATCAAAATATTCTTTCGTAATATTCAGCGTTTTACAAAAATCAAGCGTATCAAACGGTTCTACTTCCCTCATGATAACCATCACGTCATAAGACGGTTGATTGTAAACGAGCAATTTACCATTTCGATCATAAATAATACCGCGCGAAGGATAGAGCGTCCGCTCTTGAAAAGCATTATTGTCTGCCCAACGTTTGTAATCGCTACTTATTATCTGCAAGAAAAACAGGCGAATAACAAGAACAACAATCAATACGATGACAGCGCCGGCTATCATATATCGTCTGTTATAGTTTGAATATTTGCTGTTGTTAATTTCCATTTCTGTTTGTTCCCTGATTAAATGCTTCTGTAATACCGATTAAAAGCATTGTGAACAATATACTTGACAAAATTTTGACAATCAACAGCAACGGTTGAAAGAAATTAAACGACTCGATTATAAACAAAGCTGCATGATGTATTGTCGTAATTATCAAAACGTAACGAAAAAAAACATATAAATCCATCAATTTATATGAGGGGATACTGTTTTCGGGTATTTCCCTAATATCCACCCAACCCAACAATAACGGATTCCGTATAAGTCCTGCCAAAGCAGTTGCCGCCGCATGCATCCCGAAAGTATTTGAAAATATGTCGATGATTAGTCCGAGCAAAAATGATATGAGGATTACGAGCGAATGTCCTAAATCGACTGGAAGTTTCAAGATGATGTATATGTAAAGGAAAGGCGTAATGATTCCGAACAAATGTACATTATTCAAAATCAATACTTGCAATAAAACAAATACGATAAAACCAATAATGATGTTTACCCAGGTCCTAATCATCTTTCCTTATGCCTTTTTCTATTTCCTTCTGCTCTTCCTGATTCTTGTTTTCTATTACGCTTATCGTTCCTAACGCCTGAAAATCGGTAGCAAGACGAACTTTCAGAAAAAAGAAATTGTTGTCATGCCGTTTATCGTAAGAATCAATTGTTCCAATCATGACTCCCTGCGGAAAAATAGTCGAATAACCGCTTGTAACAATAGTATCGCCTGCTTTAAAAACCGAGTGTGCAGGCAATTCTTCCAAAAAAGCGAATCTCGGATCGCCGCCTTTCCATGAAAATGCGCCAAAATAATCGGTATTCTTTACTTTAGCACTTACTTTCAGATTTGTATTCAAGAGCGAAATCACAAGTGAATAGTTTGCTTTGACCGTCATCACAACCCCCACCAAGCCATCAACCGAAATAACGCCCATATCTGAATGTATTCCATCATTAGATCCTTTATTGATAGTGATATAATTATTGGAATAGACAATACTGTTGTTCACCACTTTGGCTGTAATATACTCATAATCAAAATCTTTAATATTGTTTAAAAAAATGCCGTTAAAATTCAGCGTATCAGCTATTTTTTCACTCAGTTGCTCACGCAACATGATGAGTTCCATTTCCAATCTGTTATTTTTTTCGAGAAGTTGTCGGTTAATCTTCTGTAAATCAAGATAAGAAAAAACAGTATTCGAAATCGACAATATTCTCCCTATAACGGCATTGGCAGATGTCATTATCATATTTTTCTGATACGCATTATTTCTGTAAATCAGCGCAAAAGCAATTATTTCGCATAAAAAGAACAACAGCCAGTGTCTTTTGGCAAAGAGGAACTCAAGCAGTTTCCGCATAATAAATTTATATCAATTCTTATACAAAAAATTGAATCTGTTCAAATTTTTCAAAGCCACGCCCGTACCGCGCGCTACAGCGCGGAGAGGATCTTCCGCTACATGAAATTTTATGTTTATCCTGTCGGTCAGTCGTTTTTCAAGTCCTCGCATCAAGGCGCCTCCACCGGTAAGAAAAATACCGTGTTTCACTATGTCTGAATACAACTCCGGAGGCGTGTTTTCAAGCGTATTCATAATTGTTGTCTCAACTTTAATTATTGATTTGTCAAGACAATGCGCAATCTCCTGATACGAAATCGGCACTTCCATCGGAAGTGATGTCATCTGATTAGGACCGTGCACAATGTAGTCTTCGGGAGGATTTTCGAGCGATGTAAGTGCCGAACCCACATTTATCTTTATCATCTCGGCAGTACGTTCGCCTACTTTCACATTGTGTTGACGGCGCATATATTCCATAATATCCGCAGTAAAGGCATCTCCGGCAGTGCGAATAGATGTTTTTGCAACAATTCCACCCAGCGAAATAACGGCTACTTCCGTTGTGCCGCCACCGATATCCACTACCATGTTTCCCTCGGGGGCTTCTACATCTATACCTATTCCGATTGCCGCAGCCATTGGCTCTTCAATCAAATAAACCTCACGCCCGCCTGCTCTTTCGGAAGAATCTCTCACCGCACGCCGTTCTACTTCCGTAGCGCCCGTAGGTACACAGATGACAATACGCAAAGGAGGTGAGAACCAATGGTTTTTAAGATTAATCATTTTTATCATACCCCGAATCATTTGCTCGGCAGCATAGAAATCGGCAATAACGCCATCTCCAAGAGGACGTATCGTTCTTATGTTATCATGCGCTTTTTCATACATCAGGCGCGCTTGCTCTCCAACGGCAAGAACTTTATCCGTACGTCTGTCCAGTGCCACTACCGAAGGGGCATCTACCACTATTTTACCTTCGCAGATAATAATTGTATTTGCCGTTCCCAAATCTATTGCTAAATCTATCGTAAAAGAAAATAACCCCATATTGTTTTTTGTTTTTCTAATTAATGCTTAAAATGTCTGATGCCTGTTTTGACCATACTTAAATCGTGTGCATCGCAATAATCTATTGATAATTGGTCTTTTATTGACCCTCCCGGCTGTATTACAGCCTTGATTCCGGCTTTGTAGGCTATTTCTACGCAATCGGGAAATGGGAAAAAGGCATCGGAAGCCATAACGGCGCCTTTCAAATCAATTTTGAATGAGTTTGCTTTTTCAATTGCCTGTTTCAACGCATCTACGCGAGATGTCTGCCCTACTCCGCTTGCACATAAGCACTTGTTCTTAACTAACGTTATAGCATTTGATTTACTGTGTTTTACAAGTTTGTTTGCAAACAGCAAGTCGATAATTTCCGTTTCCGTCGGTTTTGATTTTGTGACAACTTCGAGGTCGACAGCGGTTTGAATACTCGTATCTTTATCTTGTACCAATACACCGTTCAATATAGAACGATATTGCCTCTCAATCTTTTGTCCGAGCGACTTTTGTCTTAAAATTATTCTGTTCTCCTTCCGTTTGAGAATTTTAATCGCATCTTCCTTGTAACCGGGAGCTATAATCACCTCAAAAAAAATCTTGTTTATCTCTTCTGCCGACTCTTTATCTATTACGGCATTTGTCACAAAAATGCCTCCAAAGGCCGAAACAGGATCGCTTGCAAGGGCATCGTTCCATGCTTCAAGCACAGTTTTGCGTGACGATATTCCACAAGCGTTGTTATGCTTCAAAATGCCAAATGTCAGTTCGTCAAATTCACTTATCAGCGAAACAGCAGAATCAATATCAAGCAAATTGTTATATGATATTTCCTTACCGTTCAATTTTTCAAACAATTCATCGAAATCGCCGTAAAAAACGCCCTTTTGATGAGGATTTTCTCCGTATCTCAAAATTCGAACCTTATCAACTGACATTCTAAATGCCGACCTTTCGTTCTTGTCAAAGTAATTGAAAATAGTCGAGTCATATCCCGAAGAAATGGCAAACGCCTCCTTTGCAAAACGCTGACGATCTTCGAGAGAGGTCATTGCTCCTTTTTTATTTAACAGTTTCATGAACGGAGCATACTGACTTTTAGAGGCTATAATTACTACGTCATTGAAATTTTTCGCTGCTGCACGAATCAAAGAAATCCCGCCTATGTCGATTTTTTCGATTATATCTTCTTCCCTTGCACCTGATGCAACAGTTTCGCCAAAAGGATACAAATCTACTATAACAAGGTCTATTTCAGGGATTTCATATTCATCTAATTGAGAACTATCGTCCGGATTTTCCCTTCGTGCAAGTATTCCGCCAAAAATCTTCGCGTGAAGCGTTTTTACACGCCCGCCAAGAATTGACGGATAACCCGTAAGCGATTCAACTCCCTGACAAATGATGCCAAGTGATTCTATAAATTTTTGCGTTCCGCCTGTTGATACAAATTCTACTCCCTCCGTATTAAGTTTCTTTATTATATCGTCTAATTCATCTTTGTGATAAACAGAAACTAACGCCTTCCTAATCTTCTTATTATTGTCCATTATTTAAAAAAAAATAAATCGCACAAAGGTAGCGATTTATTTTTATTATAATATCAACTTTTATGTAAAAAAATTTACTTTTTATCCGTCAACAAGATTTCTGAATTTGTTGAAAAGTTTATCTTTTATGGATTGATTGGGTTGAAAATTCTTTGAAGTTAGCATTTGATGCATGGAATTTCGTTCTTCGTTCGACAGCGATTCAGGAATATAAACGCTCACGTTTACAAGCAAATCACCTGTACCATAGCCATTTACAGAAGGCAAACCTTTACCTCTCAATCTTAACACTTTACCGGATTGCGTCCCAGGATCTATTTTGACCTTTGCCCTTCCGTTCACAGTTGGCACTTCAACCGTATCTCCCAAAGACATTTGCGGAACACTGAGTAAAAGATTATATATCAAATCGTTTTCGTCTCTTATCAATTCCTTGTCCTGCTCTTCTTCGATAACAACAAGCAAATCGCCATTCATGCCGCCTCTTCTTGCAGCATTTCCCTTTCCTCTGACAGACAACTGCATACCTTCCATCACTCCGGCGGGTATGTTGATTTCAATTACTTCATCGTCTCTGACAACTCCTTCGCCGTTACAATACGGACATTTCTTCGTAATCATCTTGCCTTGTCCGTTGCAAGCGGGACAAACGGATTGTGTCTGCATCTGACCAAGTATTGTGTTTGCAACTCTCGTTACGTAACCGCTTCCTTTACAGGTCGAACAAGTCTTGATACTGCGGTCGTCTTCCGCACCGCTTCCGTGACAATGCGAGCAAGAAACATATTTTTTTACTTTTATCTTCTTTTCAACTCCTTCCGCAATTTCTTTCAAAGTGAGTTTTACTTTTACACGTAGGTCGGAACCACGATTTACCGTTGTACTGCTTCCGCGAGGACGTCCGCCAAAACCGCCGAAGCTGCCAAAACTGCTGAAACCTCCAAAGTGTCCTCCAAACAAATCGCCAAATTGAGCGAAGATTTCTTCCATCGTCATGCTTCCGCCTTCGAAACCGCCTCCGGCTGCCGAACTGCCTACTCCAGCATGTCCAAAGTGGTCGTATTTCCGGCGTTTTTCAGTATTGCTCAATACATCGTAAGCCTCTGCCGCTTCCTTAAACTTTTCTTCGGCTTCCTTATCACCCGGATTCTTATCAGGATGATACTGAATTGCTTTCTTGCGATAAGCGCTTTTTATTTCATCGGCATTGGCATTTTTGGCGACACCTAACACCTCGTAATAATCCCGTTTTGCCATTTTCTCTATTTTTTATTCTCCTACTACAACTTTTGCATATCGGAGCACTTTGTCATACATCATATATCCTGCCTGTACACAGTCTATTACCTTTCCTTTTTTATCTTCGGCGGGAGCGGGAATTGTTGCAATAGCTTCATACATTTCCGCATCGAAAAGCGTGCTGATAGCGTCCATTTTTTTAACTCCCTGCTGCAAAAGATAACTGATAAACTTGTCGTAAATCAGTTGCACGCCTTCAACTGCCGATTGCATATCTTCGGCTTTCTTCAAAGTTTCCAGCGCTCTTTCGAAATCATCAACTACCGGTAAAATATTTTTCAGTACAGACTCGCCGCCGCTCTTTATCAAATCGGCTTTTTCGCGAATGGTCCGTTTTCTGTAATTGTCATATTCAGCCATTAATCTCAAATAGGAATCGTTTAACGAAACATATTTTTCTTCCAACGATGGCTCTGTTTCAATTTTATCCTGTTTATTTTCAGGATTTTCTTTACTTGCATCTGTCAAATTGTCCTTTTGGGTCAAATCGTCTGACATGCGCTCTTCACTTTCCTGCAAATTTGTCGCATCCATAACATCAACTTCATTCAAATGACATTTACCTGAATGTGTATTTATATTCTCCGAACTTTCCATCTTATTAATTACCTGTTTTTTTATTCTGTGATTAAACTTATTTCATTTTTACTATCGTCAAAAATGTTGCCAATTTAAAAAAATATATCTAACTTTGCCTTGTAAAACGGTTGGTTAGAGTTTTTCTGATCGAAATAATAATTAATAATCAAAGCATTATGAAACATACATTTTTTTTATTGATATTTTGCTGTTCGATAAACGTGGTCTTATCGCAGACGTGCAGATATGGATTCAGTTATGAAATAAGTAATAATCCTCATTGGGGAAAAGATAAAATCGTTATAACAAGCGTATATCCCAAGTCTCCAGCAGAACGTGCCGGCATAAAACCTTTTGACATCATCGAAGCCATAGGAAACGTGTATATTACGGACAGCATTCTCGACGACATCGAGCCGTTCTTGAATCCGAAAGGTATAGAAATTGCGGAACTTACGATTAAAAATTTCAACTCCGACAATAAAAAAGTGAAAATTAAAAAAGAATGTTACAGCGCATACGGGATTTCAGAAGAACAACTTGCTTCGGCTTTCGCCATGTATGCAGTTGAAGACAATCAGGAACGTTTTTTTACGTGCCCTTACATAACAATCAACACACAAGATCCTGTCGATTACTCGGTTTTCAAATCGTTTGCTTTTTTCGGAGATGTTGATAATCAGCCTGATTTGGCAAAAAAAATCATGGGATATATTAAAAAAGAATTGATAGCCAAAGGATTAAAATATAATGAGAATGATCCCGATTTGATTTTACAATTCAGCTATTCTTTCAACAAAAATCCTCATTACAGACCTTCTCCATCAAGAGTCGCCCCCAATAAAAATATCAATAAAAATTATGCATACAGATATGACATTACAAAAGATAAAATTTCGGAATTTCCATTTTTGACGCCGGGAACTATCGAAGCGGAAGCTGCTTATACGCTGAAATTCGGATTGAAATTGGAGGATAAAAAAATCAAAGAGGGACGGATCATTTGGGAATGTGAATCCACCGAACTGTTGAATGAAACGTATTCCGTTCTGGAATTTGCTGCCGTAAATATTCCATTGATGTTTCTGCAATTCCCCTATACAAAGTATGGTCACAATGTACAATTCAGATTATCAAGAAAAAAATTTAATTACACCGGTATTCGTTACAATATAGAAAACATTTCGGAAGTTGAATCTGTTGACGCCTATTCTCCGGCTGCAAAATCCGGCGTTCATCCTCATGACATAATTGATGAAATAAACGACAAAGAATTGAACAAAACATCACAACAATTATCGGCTCGGTACAGAGATTTTATCAAAAAAACCATGAAATTACGCGATCCAAGAACTCAGTTTAGGGATGCAAACGGTTTTCCCGACTGCATGAATTGGGACGTTTTAAAATATTCGAAAGTTATGAAAGAGTTTGATAAAAAGAAAAATCTAACTGTCTTTTCATACTTGTTCTCCTACAAACCGTTTATCAGTCCGTCAAAAAATGCAAACTGCGCCATCAGACTGCACAGAGGTAAAGAAAAACTTGAATTTATTTTTGCTCCCGAAATCCGTATCTCAAATACGATTACAATAGAATAAAAGGCGAAAACGATATTTTTAACCGTCTTCACTTCTTTTCTATTAATTCATAAAATCTGCAATTCGTTGTTTTTCAGATCTACAAACTGTCTCCGAAGTCTTTGCGAAACTTTGCCATTAATCTTTCGATCCAGTCGTCCAATGACTCCAGTCCTCCCATGAAAAACCGCAATACAGGCGGTTCATATACAAACTTCAAACCTCCGATCATGTGTCTGTTTTCGTACAGCCAGACCATTCTGTCCACTACATATTTAATCTGGGAAAGCGTGAACACTCTGCGCGGAACAGCCAGGCGCAGCAATTCAGCATCGGCAAGAATTTCTTCCCCGTTTTCGTCGCGCACACTCGAAATAGTTCCTCTTTCCATTCCACGCACACCGGAAATCAAATAAAAAGCAGCAGCTAACGCTCCGGCAGGATATTGTGTTTGAGGGATATGAGCGCAGAACTCCATCGCATTGACATGCGCCCCTAAAACGCCGGGAGGCGTAACAACCGGTACCCCGTGACTATTTAACGATTCAACCAAATATTTGATAAACAATGGACTTTGACATATCATATCCTCATCCAGGGTTTCATACATTCCCACTGCCATCGCCTCTATTTCACGCACCGATATACCGCCGTAAGTCAAAAACCCTTCAAAAAGCGGAACCAGAGCTTCCATTTTATGATAGAGATCTTTACGGTTTGTACAGATACCTCCTCCACGCGAAGAAGTCAATTTCCGTGCGGAAAAATACACCAAATCAGCCAGTCCAGTCATCATTTTTATGATGTCGCCCATAGTGTTTTCTTTCCACTGTTCTTCCCGTTGCTTGACGAGGTAGGCATTTTCGCCCAGCAAACTTGCATCAAGCACCAGCATAATCCCATATTTATCGGCTACCCGTCTAACATCCATCATATTGCTAATGGAAAACGGTTGCCCCCCAATCAAGTTTGTCGATGCTTCCATTCTTATGAAAGGGATGTTTTCCGTACCATGCTTTTTGATACATGCTTCCAGTTTATTAATGTCAATATTACCCTTGAACGGATGATTCGAATTGAAATCTAGCGCATGATCACATAGAAGTTCCTCGATTTTGCCTCCATTCTCCAGAATATGGGCTAAAGCCGTGGTAAAGTGATAGTTCATCGGTATCACATTGCCTTTTTTCATAAATGCCCTGCATATTATGTTTTCGGCTGCCCTGCCCTGATGCACAGGCAATAAAAATTTTTTACCGAGAACCTCCTGCACAGCGCTGTACAATCGTGCAAAACTTTGAGAACCGGCATAAGCATCGTCTGCTTGAAACATTGCAGCAATCTGGTTATCACTCATTGCGTTTGTCCCGCTGTCGGTGAGCATGTCCAGATATACATCCTTAGTACTCAAACGAAAAGTGTTAAACCCTGCCTCTTTGATGGCTTCGAATCGGCGTTCGACAGGAACTAAATGTAGTTTTTGAACCACACGTACTTTGTGGAGTTCAAGAGGGATTTCTTCCCCAAGATAAAATTTTATTTTACTCATAAATAGATTTTTATGGTTTTAAATTATACTAAAAAAACGCTCAAAGGTAATACAATTTTTTAATTAAACACTCAGATTCAACCATCAAATCAGGGCAAACGCATGTTAAATTATTTTTAACGAATTTTAAATACTAAAATTATAAGTAGATGTTCATAATTAGTTTATATGAAATATTTAGTTTTTCTTTGTGTTCTATTATAATAGACAGTATCAATGGGAAAGATAAAAAAACTGGAATTAACGGATGTTCAACG
>JAITJX010000019.1 GCA_031278765.1 Tannerella sp.
TTCCCGTATTTGCTGCATAGACATATAGAAGGTGTGGCAGAAAATTACAATAAATTTGCTGCCGGACCATATAACCCTGCATTGAAATATAAAACTGCTCGTCCCATTGCTCTGAAAAAGAAATATATTCGGGAATACATAGGGAAATACAAAGGGTTTGTCGCTGATGAGAATGTACCGGAAGCAATGAATTATTTTATGGAATGGTATAGTAATGAGCCGCTTGAATGGATTAAGCAGTTTCGTTTTATTAAAAATAGAAAAAACGAATTGGAATTATTGGCTACCGTGGATATGGCAATCGTTGATTTACGAAACGACGGATTATCTGTTACAATGCAAGCGGTAAAAGATTTAATTAAAGCAAGCGACGTGTGGAAAGATAAACTGAAAAGGCCTATTTTTTCAGACACGAATATCGAAAGAGCAATTAATTGGAGTTATAAATTGTTTGGCAATAATTAGTTATGGAAACAAATACAAAAGAATCCGGTTTTGAATCTCTAATCGTTGATTATTTGGTTAATGACAACGGCTACGAGCAAGGTTCAAACGACGACTACAACCGCGAATATGCCATTGACGAAACGCGACTGTTCCGGTTTTTGGCTTCGACGCAACCCAAACAATTGGAACAGTTGGGCGTGAATGGCAACGAACTGAAACGCACTGCTTTTCTCAACCGTTTGCAGGGCGAGATTGCCAAACGCGGCATCGTTGATGTACTTCGCAAAGGTATCAAAATCTATCCTGCCAACTTGATTATGTTTTACCAAACACCATCAGAAAAAAATCTTGCGGCAAAAACATTGTTCGGCAAAAACATTTTCAGCGTTACGCAGCAATTAATGTACAGCCGCGACAATACCCGCCTTGCGCTTGATTTATGCCTGTTTATCAACGGTTTGCCTGTGATTACCTGCGAACTCAAAAATCAACTCACCCAACAAGACGTAGAAGATGCTGTGTATCAATACAAAACCGATCGCGACCCTCGCGAATTGCTTTTTCAGTTCAAACGCTGTATGGTGCATTTTGCCGTTGATGATGTTTGCGTGAAGTTTTGCACCCGACTTGTGGGCAAATCGTCGTGGTTTTTGCCCTTCAACAAGGGATACAACGACGGCGCGGGCAATCCGCCCAATCCCGACGGCATTATGACGGATTACCTTTGGAAAGAAACGTTTACTAAACAGGAACTTGCCGGTATCATTGAGAATTATGCGCAAGTGGTTGAAGAGAAAGACGAAGATACGGGCAAAAAAACTGAAAAACAGATATTTCCGCGCTATCATCAGTTGGTTGTGGTAAAGAAATTGCTTGCCGACGTTACCGAAAAAGGTGTTGGGCAGCGGTATCTTATTCAGCACAGCGCGGGCAGCGGGAAATCAAATTCAATCGCATGGCTGGCGCATCAACTTGTTGGGTTGGAGTCAGAGGGAATAAACGTAATTGATTCCGTGATAGTTGTAACCGACCGCATCAATCTCGACAAGCAAATTCGCGACACAATTAAGCAGTTTATGCAATTGTCTAATACGGTGGCGTGGGCGGAACATTCGGGCGACTTGCGCAAGTCAATTTCGGAAGGCAAAAAAATCATCATAACCACCGTACATATATTTCCGTTTATTCTCGACGACATCGGGACGGCGCATCGGGACAAGCGTTTTGCAATCATTATTGACGAAGCGCATAGCAGTCAGAGCGGCAGAATGTCGGCGGCAATGAACACGGCTCTCGGCGGCGATTACGACCCCGACGAAGATACGGAAGACAAGATTATTCGCCTAATGGAAGGGCGCAAAATGCTAAAAAATGCAAGTTATTTTGCTTTTACCGCCACGCCTAAAAACAAGACGCTCGAACTGTTCGGGGTTGCACTTGGGCAGGACGACGAAACTGTACGGCATATCCCGTTTCATCATTATTCGATGAAACAGGCTATTCAGGAGGGTTTTATCCTCGACGTGCTGAAATATTATACCCCAATTAAAAGTTATTATAAATTAGCGAAAACGATAGAAGACGACCCTCAATTCGACAGCAAAAAAGCACAAAAGAAACTGCGGCGTTTTGTCGAGAGCGATAAATTTGCTATTGCCACAAAAGCCGATATTATAGTGGAACATTTTCACACAAATGTCGCTTCAAAAATCGGCGACAAGGCGAGGGCAATGGTTGTTACGAACAGCATTGAGCGGGCTATTGAATATTATTATGCTATCAGTCAGTGTCTTGAAGCAAGAAAAAGTCAATATAAGGCAATCATTGCTTTCAGCGGCGACAAAGAATATGGAGGGCAGATGCTTAACGAGGCTTCTATCAATGGTTTTGCAAGCAATATAATAGAAAAGACATTCAGAAAAGAGCCATATCGGTTTTTGGTTGTAGCGGATAAATTTCAGACAGGATATGACGAGCCGTTACTGCACACGATGTATGTAGATAAAATTCTTTCCGACATAAAAGCCGTGCAAACGCTTTCGCGCCTCAATCGCGCAGCCCCGCAAAAGTTTGATACATTCGTACTTGACTTTGCCAACGAACCGGAAGACATACAAAAATCGTTTGAACGCTATTACCGTACAACAATCCTTTCGGGCGAAACTGATCCGAACAAACTCTACGATTTGATTGCCGATATGGAACACGCGCAGGTTTATACCGCTCCGCTGATAGACAATTTTATCGAACTGTATCTGAACGGCGCTGAACGCTCACGGCTCGACCCGATACTTGATTCTTGCGTTGCGCTTTATAAATCACTCGACGAGGAAGGGCAAGTGGCTTTCAAAGGCGCAGCAAAGGCGTTTGTGCGAACTTACGGATTTCTTGGCGCAATCCTGCCATTTGGGAATCCGGAATGGGAAAAACTGTCGATTTTTCTGAACTTGTTGCTACCCAAACTGCCGATGCCGCAGATTGACGATTTATCTGTCGGCATCATTGAATCAATAGATTTGGACAGTTATCGTGCGGAGGCTCGCTCAATGCTCACAATTCGCCTCGAAGACGCCGATGCAGAAATAGAGCCTGTCCCTGTAACTGCAAGCAAGGGCAAAGCAGAACCCGAAATGGATTTTCTGACCAATATCCTACTAACATTCAATGAGATGTTTGGTAATATCGAATGGAAAGATGCAGACAATGTACGCCGTCAGATAGCAGCGATTCCTGAAATGGTAGCAAAAGACGAGAAATATCAGAATGCAATGCGTAATTCCGATAAGCAAAACGCCCGAATGGAAAGCGACCGTGTGCTTCAGCAGGTTATTTTGAGCATTATGGCAGATAATATGGAACTGTTCAAGCAATTCAACGACAATCCGTCGTTTAAACGATGGTTGGCGGATATGGTGTTTGATGTAACGTATAAGAAAGATGTTGAGATTATTAACAACATTAGAAGGGGATAATGATATGTGGAAAGACAGCGAAACAAATATAGATCTCTTGGATTTCGATTATTTAGTCAATGTAGCAAAGAAAATCATCTTGAATGATAAACTAACTCCTTCCTCTATTGGGATATACGGAGACTGGGGTAGTGGTAAGTCAAGTCTTATGGATATGGTTATGACAGATTTATCGAAAGAAGATGATGTGTTGTGCATAAAATTTAATGGTTGGCTATTTGAAGGATATGAGGATGCAAAAATTGCTTTGATAGGCACTATTCTTGATGAGATAGGCAAAGAACGCAACCTCGTTGGCAAAGCAAAAAAGACAATCAAAAATCTGTATGAAAATACTGATTTCATTAAATTGACAAGTAAATTTGCAAAGTACGGTATAGATTTTCTATTAACAGGCGGCATACTCTCTGTTACAGATATTACTATAGAAACAATTAAGGAAGCCATCGCAGCAAAAGGCAAAAAAGTTGATGACAAAGATATTGAAAGTGTTTTTAAGGCTTTCAAAAGCAAAGAGGTAAGAAGGAGTGTGCAAAAATTTCACGAAGAGTTCAAATCACTGTTGAAAGAAACAAACATCAAAAGATTAGTCGTTTTTATTGATGAGTTAGACCGTTGTAAGCCGGATACAATATTGGAAACATTTGAAGCCATTCGGCTGTTTCTGTTTGCAGAAGGAACATCATTTGTGATAGGTGCAGACGAGCGTCAAATTCAATATGCAGTTCAAACGAAATATCCTACTATTGAAGGAAATCAGATTGATATAGGAAAAGAATATTTGGAAAAACTTATACAATACCCTGTTCGTATTCCGCAATTAGGGGAAAGAGAAGTTGAATTTTATATTATGTGTCTGTTTTTTGAAAACGAATTAGGTAAAGATATTTCTTTGATAAAGAATATTATAATGGACGGAAAAACTAAAAATTTCCTTGATTTTGAATTAACATACGAACTGATTAGAGAAAAATCGGAAGAATTAGCAGAAAAACTGAAAGACACTATTTCTCTTTCCAAACAAATATCATCTGTATTGGCAAAAGGGTTGAATGGAAATCCGCGACATTGCAAACGTTTTCTAAATGCGATGGATTTGAGAACACAAATGGCACAATACAGACGTATTGTATTAGATAGAAAGATGCTTGCTAAAATAATGCTAGTTGAGTATTTCAAACCCTCTTTCTATAAGTTATTAGCAGAATTACAGGCAAATGATAATGGGAAATCAACAGAATTAGCAAGTATTGAAACGGAAGAATGGGATAAAGCAGAAAATTTAAAACTGTGGAAAGATGATGTTTGGGTTAAAAATTGGATTACGATAGAGCCGAAATTAGGACAGGCAGATTTGAGACCATATTTTTATTTTTCACGTGAAAGCATTAGAAATACATCATTTGTCAAAACGCCAAAATTAAGTATTGAAGCCGCCAAAATTTTGGATAATCTATTAAGTAGAACAGATACAAAAAGAAAGGATGCGATTCAGTCTGCTCTTAACCTCTCTGATTTCGAAGCTCTAACAGTTCACAAAGAAATTACAGCAAAGTTGGAGACATCGTCTGAAATTGACAGAAGCATATTCCAATCGTTCATAGAATGGGGTAGTGCACGCCAAGAACTGCATATTGAAACGATAGCAGTTTTAGGACGTCTTTCGGTAGATAAAATCAAATTGTCATTCATTCCATTCATTACGCCGTTTGCGAACAAACTCAATGACAAAGCAACAATAATTGAACTATTAAACAAATGGAAATCTCAAAATAAATCATTTACATGTGCTATAGATGATGAAGTGAAAAAAATTAAATCAAAGTAATATGGGAACTTCAAGTATGTATAAAGGGCGAAATAAATCGCCATTGTTGCCGTCAGATTTTGACGATGGAGGAAGTAATGCTTCCGACAGCCCTGTTTTGCCTGATGCGGGAAATGTTACTTCTGATGACAATACAAATTCGGGGAATACGGATTCAACCGAACAACAAAACGAGAGTAATCAGCCTGCTCAAAATCAGCCACAACAAACATCTTGGCAAAAAGCAAAAACGGCAATGTCAAAATATGCTTCCAAAGGAGGCAGTGCAAAAGGCAAAAGCGGTGCGGTTTCTTATTACGTCAAAGGCTATGGCGGTGCCAGAAATGCAGCAAAGACAGCAAAAGCAGGAATACGAACGACAATTAATGTAGGCAATTTCTTTGGAGGAGTATCAAACAGAGGCATTTCTCAAGTCTTAAAAGAGTACAATATTCAGACAGATGGAAGAAGCCCCAAACAGATATTGAATGATATTGTAAACGTCCTTGCACCTAACCCTGATACAAATGATGATTCTGTCGCAAGAAAGGCTCTAATCAGCACAATGTCGGTTATTTATGAAAAATTTGATGATGAAAAACAAGATATTTCGTTATTGGATTCTTTAGATTCCAATATCTCGGAAAAGATTGTTTCTAAATATATTGAAACATTTATTTATGAGAGGTTAATAAATGACGTAGGCAGCAGAATTGAAACAAAAGCGGAAAATTCAAGCCAAGTACTCAAAATTGAAAAAGAATTGAAAGAATACATTGAGTCGAAAGTTTCAACGACATTAAAGGACAAGCCGCTTTCCTCAATAAATACCAATTCTAATAATGTTTATTCTTTTGTTGAAGAATTATATCATCAATGCTATAAAGTTTTGGAGGACCAATTATGAACGAAATAATTTGCAGACTAAATGCAGAAGACACTTTTACCAAAGAAGGTGCAGAATATACAGTAGATTTGTTTTCCAAAAAGCAGTATCGTTACACGTTTTGGGACGATAACAAAAGAAAATTATACCAATCCAACTTATTTAATAAATCAGCGATAGATTTGTTATATATCTCTTTAATGGTATATTATGCCGATAGAAAAGTATCAAGAAAGAATACGGATGATGCGTGGACAAGGGATATTAAACTATTCATTCCTGTCCTCGAATTAGAGAAGTGGAACGCTAATAAAGAACTACTTGAAAAAATGTTATCTTTTTTAAGTGGTGATAGGTGGAGTTTTGAATTTCGCAAAAGAGAACTCAATGAAAAAGAAGTAAAGGCATTCAAAGGAATAACTCGCCAAAAGAATAAACATAGACCTAATGCAATATGTATGCTGTCGGGTGGATTGGATTCTTTTATTGGCACTATTGATACTCTTGTTGGGAATAGAGATACATGGTTTGTTGGACATTACGGTGGAGGAAAAGGTGTTATAAAATATCAGAAAAATGTAATAGGTAAATTGATTGAGCAATATAAATTATCAGAGAATCAATTTTTTAACTTCTTTGCATCTCCATTACAAGGCATTGAAGACACAACGAGAACAAGAAGTTTTATGTTTTTTGCACACGCAATTATATTAGGTTCAGCATTTAACAATGTATTGCCACTGATAATTCCTGAAAATGGATTGATTTCATTAAATATTCCTTTAACGAACACCAGATTAGGTAGTTGCAGCACAAGAACAACGCATCCATACTATATGGGATTATTGCAGCAGTTACTTAACAATTTGTCTATCACTGTAAAACTGTACAATCCTTATCAGTTTAAAACTAAAGGACAAATTATAGCAGATTGTAAGGATTTGAATTTTCTCAAAACCAACATATCTGAAACAATGTCGTGTTCACATCCTGATGTTGGCAGATATGCACGCGAAACCAAACCATCTCATTGTGGTAATTGTTTGCCTTGCGTCATTCGACGAGCAGCAATAGAGTATGCTTTTCATACAGACACCTCAAATTATAAAGATAACGATTTTAGAGGCATCGGCGCTTCGGAAAATTTACGTTCCTATAAAGTAGGACTTTTGGACTACGCACAAAATTCTATTGATGCTTCACTTGCAATCCAAATATCAGGACAAGTTGTTGATAATATTGAAAACTATTGCACGGTATATCAAAATGGAATAACTGAATTGAAAACTTTATTAGACAAATACAATGGATAAATTATACGACACTCATTTTCATTTAGACCTTCAAGAATCGAGAGATGAGATTCTTGATGAGATTGAGCGTAATAAGATTTATACTATTGCTGTTACAAACTTGCCTCCTTTGTATGAAAAACTCAAGAAAGAGATAAACAGTAAATATATTAAGATAGTGTTGGGACTTCATCCTGAACTGATATGCCAGTATTCAAAATATATTCCTGATATGTGGCGACTACTACCGGACGCAAAATACATTGGCGAGGTAGGAATAGATTTGAAAACTCAAAACGAATCGAAAAAATTACAGATTGTTTTTTTTGAAGAGTTGATTGAACGATGTGGCAAACTTGGAAAAAAGATTCTTTCAATACATTCAAGAATGGCGGCATCAAATGTTATATCCATTATTGGTGAAGACTTCAATGGAAAAGTGATTCTACATTGGTATTCTGGCAGTGAAAAAGTTCTGATGCAAGCAATCAATTCCGGATATTATTTTTCTGTCAATTATTCAATGCTATGTTCTACTTCCGGTAGAAAAGTAATTATGAATATACCTGATGATAAAGTACTGATTGAAACGGACAGTCCATTTACGTTTATGAATAAAAAAATCTTTCGACCAATACAGATCCCTATGATTATCGAAGGAATTGCGAAAATCAAAAATAAAAATACGGAACAAGTCAAGAACGATTTATGGAACAATTTTGTCAATTTGATTTCTAATAAACAAGGACATTATTAAGAGTTTAGACCCATATAAATTCCCATCAAATATAAAACATAGATATATGATTGATACAATTAAAAATACAATAGATAAATACCCTCTTGGATACATCTTTACCACTACTGATTTTGATATGGCGGTAAAGAATCCGAAAGGCGTGAATAAAGTCCTAAACGATTTGGTTGCAGAGGGCGTTTTGTGTAAACTGTCAAAAGGGCGTTTTTACAAGCCTCAAATCCATGAGTTCGGCGAATTGCCTCTTGATATATACCAAACTGTAAAGGATTTACTTGAAAAAGACGGAAAAGTAATTGGCTATTTGACAGGTTATTCGGCATTTAACGATTTGAAGCTAACGGCACAAGTACCTTCCGTTTTGCAAATTGGTATGCGCAGAGAGAAGAAAGCCCTTGTACGTGGCACTTATCGCATTAGTTTTATCAGGCAGGAAAATGCTATTACAAAGGAAAATATCCCGCTGCTACGCCTGCTTGATTGCCTGCGCTTTTTCAAAATCATTCCCGACATAACGCCCGACAGCACTTGCCAAAGATTGCTACATCTATTGAAAGAACTTGACGAACAGCAAATTGCAAAAATCAAAAAATTAGCGCTCAAATACACCCCTCAAACTATTGCTTTATTAGGCGCAATGCTTGAGGTTCTGTATCCAAATGAAGATACTGCTGCACTTTTCAAAAAACTGAATCCGATGACGGTCTATAAACTGTCTATTTCTCAAAACATTTTACCGACACAAAAGAGGTGGAGAATAAAATAGAATTATGAAAAATCCCCAAGACATAAACCAATTAGTCAAATTATTAAAGAACTTGCAACGACTAAGCGAGCAGGAATTGGCAAGCATTGAACCCATAATCCGGCAGGTAATGGCTTCGGGCATTCCGGATTTGGATTATTTGGACAAAATTATCGATCCGCTTTATAGTATCGTTCTATCTTCCGGTGT
>JAITJX010000064.1 GCA_031278765.1 Tannerella sp.
AGTGGTAAGTTGTGCCATAATTTCTATTTATAATGTTGATTATTAGATACAAAAATAAGAAATATTAGCCAACTTACCAAATTTTTTTATACCTTTCTTACGTCGAACTCAGGTTATTAATTTCCAGTGGAAAGAAATCATCCGCATCATGAAGACCCAAAAAGCGGTTTTGACCGTATCTCAAAACCGCTATGACGAAGTGATCATTACCTGCCGATGCAGCGATCCTACGCCCAAAGTCGACGCCATTTATCGACGCCTTAAATACAAACCGCTACCCTTTACAAAACGAAAATTTGTAGTGCACAAATCGAAATTTGAAAAAATGAACTTGGCTTTTTTACAGCATTTTATAATCTGATGAACTGCAATGTGGGTTAAAGTATTCCGGAGAAACAGTTTTCAGACAAAACTGTGTTTACAAATATTTTCGCCAATAATACATTCCCGGCTCAGGCGCATGGAAACCAAGGGTTTTATACAATCGTTGGGCGATGATGTTGTCTTCTCTTACTTCGAGCGTGATGCGGTTGCATCTGCGTTGTCGTGCGATGTTTACGGCATATTCCAGCAGTTTTCTTCCGATGCCGTTTCCTCTGTATTCTTTCAGCACGATTACGTCGTGGATGTTTATCATTGGGCAGACCGTGAAAGTAGAAAAGTTCTCGAAAGCAACCAGCATACCGCATCTTGTTTCGTCGATACATGCCATTAACACGATGGTTTTCGGATGCTGTTTCAAGGCCTCTGCCAGTTGTGTTTCTTGCATCGGGTTCAGGGGTATTCCTCCGCCCATTTCATCTTTGATGTATGCGTTTATCAGTGTTCCGATGGCATTACGGTCGTTCGTGTCGGTATAATCGCATGGGCGGATGGTTATTTCGGGTTTCATTTATATCGGTTTCGGTTTTTGATTGGCTTTTATTTCACAGTTATTACAGGCAAGTGCGTACATTTTCATTTGTTTAAGCATCGAAAGCAGTCCGTTGGATCGGGCAGGGGAGAGGTGATGCGTAAGTCCTATTTTTTTGATGAAATAGAGATCGGCTTGCAGGATTTCCTGCGGAGTATGCGCCGACAAAACGCGGATAAGCAATGCCATGATGCCTTTCACGATAACGGCATCGCTTTCGCCCTGAAAAATCACTTTTCCGTTTTCAAAATCGGACTGCAGCCATACACGGCTTTGGCAACCTTCAATCAGGTTGCTTTTCGTCCTGTATTTCTCTTCAAGAGGCGGTAATAAATTTCCCATTTCTATTAACAGAGAATATTTATCCATCCAGTCGTTAAATACGGAAAATTCTTCGATTATTTCGTCTTGTATTTCGTTTATTATCATATTTTTTACTTTTATGCGCCGGCGCTTGCCTGCTGAATTAGGAAATGAATGAATGTTAATAATTATAGATCACATCGAGAACGGTTTGTCCTGTGGCTTTCAGTGTTTCTTTGTCGATAATATTCATGTTGTCGTTGAGCGTATGCCAATGGTCGCCGAAACCGTGCAAATTCTCTGGATCGTAGTTTATAATATCAATACAGGGGATGCGTCGTCCTTCGATAACATATTTGTGGTCGTCTATGATTTCGCCGGCGTTGGCATTGATAAAATATTTGCCGTAACCGAGATTTTTTGCCGTATTCCATACCAGTTCAACATACGGGCTTGCGTATCTGACGGAAGTATTTTCCTTGTAAAAAGAAGCTCCTTTTGCGCCGACCATATCGAGCAGTATGCCGAAATTTGCTTTATAATTGGGAATATGCGGATTTTTTGCCCAAAACTGCGAGCCGAGGCACCACGTATTGGGCGAGTAATCGTTAATAAATTCGGGGGTGCCATAGTCTTCGGCGTCAAAAAATATGATGTCAATGCCTGTATTGGGATTGTTTTTTCCTGCCAGACGCGCTATTTCGAGTAAAACTCCGACGCCGCTTGCGCCGTCGTCTGCGCCTTCTATGGGTTTATTGTGGTTTGCTTCGTTCTCGTCGCTGTCGGCATAAGGACGGGTATCCCAATGGGCAAACAGCAATATGCGTCGTTTGTTATCGGGGTTAAGTGCGCCTGTGATGTTTTTTATATTCAATTTCTCTTTGTTGTACGCCGTAACGACTGCTTCCTGAACGAAAACTTTCGCTCCGTAACTCTCCAGTTTGTCGGCAAGAAATTGTGCGCATTTTTCGTGCGCCTCCGTGTTCGGTACGCGACAGCCGAACGCAACTTGTTGGGCTACGAAAAAATAAGCGCTGTCTGCATCGAAAACCGGTACGGCGGGAACATCGTTTTTTATTTCCTGTTTCACAGATATGACCTGTTCTTTTGTAGCATTTTTCTGCACGCAGCATGATAAAAACAGGACGTTTGCATACAATAAAATCAATTTGAAATTCATAACTTTTAATATTTATTTTTGTTGGAACGGACAACGTTCATGGTTCTTTTCTATTTATAATTCATAACTCTCATCAGGTTTCCTCCCCATATTTTTGCAATACTTTCGTCGTCAAATCCTTCCGCAATCAGGCGCATGGTGATTTGTATTAATTCATTTGCCGCTTTACAACCTGTCAATTCGCCGCCGCCGTCGAAGTCGGAACCGATCCCGACATGTTCAACTCCTGCCAAATCGACAACATGAAGCACATGTCTGATTGCATCGCTCAAACATGCCTTTTCGGGATTTTCGTTTATAAAATCCCTGTACAGACATATCTGTATAACACCGCCGTTTTCGGACAATGCTTTAATTTGCCCGTCGTCAAGATTTCTGCAATGATTGCAAAGTGTGCGACACGACGAATGTGAAGCAATTACCGGTTTTGAAGACAGACGGATGACGTCACGGAAAGTTTTTTCGCTGGCATGTGAAATATCAATCATCATGCCGAGCGCGTTCATTCGCTTTACCACACTCCTGCCGAATTTACTCAATCCGTTGTTGCTTTGAGCGGAACGGACAGCGGAATCGCATATCAAATTATCGCCATTGTGGCAAAGCGTAAGATATCTAACCCCCAGATCATAGAACTTATCAACGTTCCGAATGTCATAACCCAAAGCGTAACCATTCTCTAACCCAAGAAAAACGGCCTTTTTATTTTGTTTTTTCAACTTTGTCAAATCCTGCATAGAACGGGCTATCTCCACGACGTCGGAATTTTCTTTTACCAGGGTTATTAATTTTCCGAATAAAAATTCCGCTTTTTCGGTTGCCTGTTTCATGGATATTTCGTCGTTTACTCCCTGAGGTATATAGGCAACCATAAAAGCTGCATCCATCATGCCTTGTTTCATTTTTTCCACATTCACCTTTGTTCTGTACGGTATCGGACTTTCGTCTTTGACATCGAAATCCTTCGGATTCACCGAAAATTCTCTGTTTTTTATAATATCAACATCGTCATAATGGAAAAACATAGGCGTATCGCAGTGAGAATCAATCGTGGGATATTTTTTATGTATCTCTTTTGCTTTTGCGAATGTAGTTGTCTGGTTTATAAAATAGCGAAACAAATTTAACATCGTTTCGTTTCCTGCAACAGCCATTGATTCCGGATGCCACTGCACGCTAAATACAGAATATTCGCTGTGTTCGATAGCTTCATTAAGTCCGTCGGCAGAAATGGCTGTTTCAATAAATTCCGGCGCAATATTTTTGACTGCCTGATGATGGAATGAATTAACAGGGAGTGTTATTCCGTTTTTGGTTTTCAAAGCAGTTCGTAATTTTGAACTTATGTCGACAAGTTTAATGGAATGAGAGGCGGCATCTCTTGCTTCTTCCTGACTGTGTTTTAGCGCTTCAACCGAGAATTGAGCGTGAATATCCTGATACAGAGAGCCGCCGAAGGCTACGTTTATAACTTGATGACCCCTGCAAATGCCAAAAACAGGCAGTTGATAGTTAAACGCAATCCTCAACAGCTCGAAATCATATATATCTCTATAGCTGTCGACTTCTCCAAGTTCTGAAACAGGTTTTTCTTCATAGAAACGCGGGTCAATGTCTGCGCCTCCCGAAAGAATAAGCCCGTCAAGTTTTTTTACAATCGAAATCAAGGCAGATATGTCTGTTGTTACAGGAATCACTACAGGAGAGCCGCCGGAGAGAATAACAGATTGATAATAAGGATTCGCAATGCAGGATATTCCTTCTTTTCCGTTTGACGAAATACCGATGACGGGGCTGTTTTTATAATTAACAGCTTCGTCATTAATCTTTCCGTATAGAATATCAAGCGTTGAAGGCATCTGTTTCTATTTATGCGTCAATATTTGCATACGTTGCATTTTCTTCGATAAATTCACGTCTTGGAGCAACATCTTCGCCCATGAGCATTGCAAATGTTGAATCTGCTTCGAAAGCATTTTCAATAGTTATCTGTTTCAGTGTGCGATTTTCGGGATTCATGGTCGTATCCCAGAGTTGGTTGTCGTTCATTTCGCCAAGACCTTTGTAACGTTGTGTGTGTACCTGCGCCTCATTACCTCCGGCATAAGTATCGATAAATCGCTGACGCTGCTGTTCCGTCCAGCAATATTCTTCGGTTTTCCCTTTTTTACACAAATAGAGCGGAGGAGTGGCGAGATAGACATAACCGTTTTCAATGAGCGCTCTCATGCGGCGGAAGAAGAAGGTCAGAATCAATGTTGCAATATGACTTCCATCGACGTCGGCATCGGTCATGATAATTACTTTATGATAGCGCAGTTTGTTTATGTTTAATGCTTTGGGGTCTTCTTCCGTACCGATGCTAACACCCATTGCACGATAGATGTTCTGAATTTCTTCACTGTCAAACACCTTGTGTTCCATTGCTTTTTCAACATTCAGGATTTTACCGCGTAATGGCAAGATGGCCTGAAAATTACGGTCGCGTCCCTGTTTGGCCGTACCGCCGGCGGAATCTCCCTCGACAAGGAACAACTCACATTCGGCAGCATCTTTTGATGAACAGTCAGCAAGTTTGCCCGGCAATCCGCCGCCTGTCAGAGGCGATTTGCGTTGCACCATTTCGCGCGCTTTGCGTGCTGCCTGACGCGCCGTTGCTGCAAGTATTACCTTTTCAACGATTATTTTTGCTTCTTTCGGGTGTTCTTCAAGATAAATGTTGAGCGCTTCACTTACAGCCTGGTCCACGGCTCCCATCACTTCGTTGTTTCCAAGTTTTGTTTTTGTTTGACCTTCAAACTGAGGTTCGGCCACCTTAATGGAAATCACGGCAGTCAGTCCTTCGCGGAAATCGTCTCCCTGTATTTCAACTTTTGCCTTTTCGAGCAATTTTGAATCTTCGGCATATTTTTTCAGCGTCCGCGTCAATCCGCGTCTGAAGCCTGCAAGGTGAGTGCCTCCTTCAATTGTATTAATGTCGTTGACGTAGGAGAAAACACTTTCATTATATGAAGTATTATAAGTCATTGCTACTTCAACGGGCGTTCCCTGCTTTTCGGTAATTATATGAATTACATCATTGACAAGCGATTCCTTTGCGCGGTCTATGTAACGAACGAACTCTTTCAGACCTTCTTCCGAATAGAAAGTTTCCGATTTATATGCTCCGTTTTCTTTCTTTTCGCGTTTGTCGGTAAGTGTCAATTTGATTCCTGCATTCAGATAGGCAAGTTCACGCAGGCGGTTTGCCAAAATATCGTATCGGTATTCCGTTACGGTAAAGATTGTTGCATCGGGTTGGAATGTAATGATTGTTCCCGTATCATGGCTTTCGCCGGTTTCTCTGACCTCAGACAATGCTTTGCCGATAGAATATTCCTGTTCGTAAATTTTTCCGTTACGGTACACTTCGGCTTTCAGATATATAGACAGTGCATTCACGCACGATACGCCCACGCCGTGCAAGCCGCCGGATACCTTATATGTTCCTTTATCAAATTTACCGCCGGCATGTAGCACCGTAAGCACAACTTCCAAAGCGGATTTACCCTCTTTTTCGTGATAATCGACCGGAATTCCGCGTCCGTCATCCTGCACCCTGATGGAGTTGTTTTCGTTTATTTCCACGGTTATATTCTTGCAATAACCGGCCAGCGCTTCATCAATGGAGTTATCTACTACTTCGTATACAAGATGATGTAAACCTTTCTCACTTGTATCTCCAATGTACATGGCCGGACGTTTGCGCACTGCTTCCAATCCTTCGAGCACTTGAATATTCTTTGATGAATACTCATTACTCGCTTCAATCATTTCTTCTTCACTCATAATACCTTGATTAGCTATTTTTTTAATATTGTTTCAAAATGGGTACAAATATAGTCATTTTTTTTGAAACCGGCAAACAAAAAATGCTTTTATCATGCTTTCGCTTATTAAAATTTGAACCTTACTGTTTTTTTGTCATATCTTTGCCGCAATTGTGCCGTTTAAATAATAACCTGAGTTCGACGTAAGAAAGGCATAAAAAAATTTGGCAAGTTGGCTAATTTTTCTTATTTTTGTGTCTGCTAATCAACATTATAAATAGAAATTATGGCACAACTTACCACT
>JAITJX010000102.1 GCA_031278765.1 Tannerella sp.
AGTACGACAGTGATTCAGTGAATCAATGAATCAGTACGTCAATACGACATCAATTCACTACTGAAATGCTTCAATATGACAAGTAAAAGACTGCAAAATAGATAATTGCACAAAAAAATATCAAAATGAATTTGTGCTGGTAAAAACTCGAAACAATTTTGTATCTTTGCAAGCGTTGTTCAAATTGAAACAATAAAATTATGGCAATAAAAAAATCCGAACTTTACAGCACACTGTGGCGCAGTTGCGATGAACTTCGCGGCGGAATGGATGCGAGCCAATACAAAGACTATGTATTGGTTATGCTGTTTGTAAAATACATTTCCGACAAAGCCCAAAACAATACTTCTTCGTTGATTGAAGTGCCGAAAGGTTCTTCTTTCGGCGATATGATTAATTTGAAAGGCAAAGTCAATATTGGCGAGGAGATGAATAAAAAACTTGCTGCATTGGCAGAGGCAAACAGTTTGGATGGCATTATCAAAGAGGTTGATTTTACTGATGAAGCAAAACTTGGAAAAGGGAAAGATTTAATAGAGACCGTGAGTAATTTGATTGGCGTGTTTCAGTCGTCGGGACTTGATTTCAGCAAAAACCGCACTGCCGACGACGATTTGATGGGCGATGCTTACGAATACTTGATGAAACATTTTGCAACGGAAAGCGGCAAAAGTAAAGGACAGTTTTACACGCCTGCCGAAGTAAGCCGAATTATGGCAAAAGTCATCGGTGTCGGCAACGACAACAAGACGCGGATAAACATTTACGACCCCGCTTGCGGCTTTGCTTCACTGCTTTTGCGGGCTTTTAGCGAGGCAACAAATCGAAACGGCGTTTCGCTCTGGGGGCAGGAAAAAGATATTATGACTGTCTATCTCGCAAAAATGAATATGATTTTGCACGGATACGACACTGCCGTGGTTAAACAGGGCGACACGCTGAATAATCCGCAATTCTTTGATAATGATAATCTTAAAACGTTTGATTACGTTGTTGCCAATCCGCCTTTTTCTCAAAAATCGTGGCTGAAAAGTGCCAAACGAAACGACCAATATGCTCGCTGGAATGAATCAGCAATCGGCGTACCGCCCGAAAAAAACGGCGATTATGCTTTTTTGTTGCACATCATCCGCTCACTCAAAGAGAAAGGAAAAGGCGCATGCATCCTGCCTCACGGCGTTTTGTTTCGAGGCAATGCAGAGGCGACTATCCGCCAATACATCATTAAAAGAGGATATATAAAAGGCATAATCGGTTTGCCTGCCAACTTGTTTTACGGCACCGGCATTCCTGCCTGCATCATCATTCTCGACAAAGAGGAGGCGGCAAGCCGAAAGGGCATTTTTATGATTGATGCAAAAAACGGTTTTGCAAAAGACGGAAATAAAAATCGTCTGTGCGAACAAGACATCAGGCGTGTAACAGATGCGTGGAACGAATGGCAAACCGTTCCGAATTTTGCGCGTTTTGTAACCAACGAAGAAATAGCGAACAACGATTACAACCTGAATATTCCCCGTTATATCAAAACCACCGACGCGGAAATTGTGCAAAATATCGAAGCCCACCTGAAAGGCGGTATTCCCAAACACGACATAGAACAGTTAAATCATTTTTGGGAGGCTTGTCCCAATATGCAAAATGCACTTTTCAAATCGTTTGCAGGGAAAGATTTTATGCAATTTATTCCCGAAAAGCAAAATATCAGGCAGACCATTACCGAAAATCCCGATTTTGAAGCGCAGCATCAAGCGTTGTTTTGCAGTTTTGTCGAATGGTGCGAATTTTGGTTGCCTGAATTTCATAAACTTGCGCCCAACAACTTCAATCCTAAAACACTGATAGATAAAATCGGAGATTCTGTCCTGTCTCAATTTTCAAAGTCTTTATTGATAGACAAATACGATATTTACGACCAACTGATGAACTATTGTGCCGAAACGATGCAGGACGATTTATATCTGATTCTGTCGGACGGTTGGACGGCAAAAGTGTATGTGCCTCAACCTGTTGAAAAGAAAAAGAAAAACGGCGAGCAGGGCAAGATAAAAAAAGAAAAAGAGGCAAAAACCATCGGCGATTTGGCTTGCGACTTGCTGCCTGTCGTTTGTGTCATTGATAAATATTTTCAAAAAGAGAAAGCAAAAATCACATCTTTGGAAGAACAAATTGCAACAGCAGAAGCGGAACTGAACCAACTTTGCGAAGAAAATGCCGACGACGCATTAGACCCCGCCTGCTTCGACGACCGCCTGAATAGGGCAAACGTGCAAAAACGTTTGAAAATTGCCGATGAAGAAGAAATGTCGGCATTGAAGGAGTATATCCGTCTGTCGGACAAAATCGCCGAATACAAAAAGCAACTGAAAATCGAACATTCCGCTTTGCTTGCTCTTGTGTTGAAAAAATATGCCGCCTTGACGGAAAATAAAATAAAAGAATTGATTACCGGTAAATGGACAACAGCATTCGGCAATCGCTTGGCAAACGAAATTCAGTGCGCCGCTCAATCCATCAATACCCGCCTCGTTGCATTGCAGGAACGCTACGCCGAAACTTTACCTGAAATCAACGCCGAAGTTCTGCGTTTGGAAAACATTGTAAATCAGCATATAAAAACGATAGGATATGGAAAATAACGCAATGCACGATTTCGATGATTATATCCGGCAGGGCGAACCCTCACGCAAAGAGAAAGCCCAAATTTGGCAAACTGCCATCGGCTTGCAGGACGTTGACGGGCTGAAACCGTCGGCATATCTGCTCGAAACAGCAGCAAAAAATATTGAGGGCGATATTACCTTTGATGAAGTAAACAAACGCATTGACACTTATTATAAATCGGCAACAATTAGAAATGCCGAAAACGACGACCGCACAGAAGAAGCAGACAAGGTTTCGGCTCGCATCGCAGAAATTCTGTCCGAAAAAACTTTTTCTTTTTCGCCTGCCGAATTTATTGGCATCCACAGAAGGCTGTTCAGAGGAATATACAAGTTTGCAGGCAAAATCCGCGACTACAATATTACAAAAAACGAATGGGTTCTCGATGGCGAAACGGTTTTGTATGCCTCTGCCGATATGTTGCGCGAAACGCTCGAATATGACTTTAAGGAAGAGAAAAACTTCATTTACGAAGGTTTAAGCACGCAGCAAATTATCGAACATCTTGCTCATTTTGTAGCGTATCTGTGGCAAATTCATATTTTCGGCGAGGGAAATACACGGACAACAGCGGTATTTTTGATAAAATTTCTGCGCAAACTCGGTTTCAAAAATGCCGACAATACAGTTTTTGCCCGACATTCTTGGTATTTCCGCAATGCACTTGTCAGGGCAAACTACGAAGATTTGTCGCGTGGAATACACAAAACAAATATTTTCCTTATCCGCTTTCTCGAAAATACACTGCTTGGCGGAACCAACGAATTGAAAAACAGAACGATGCACATTCATTTTAAAGAACAGGATTTGCAAATGCATTCTGACTTAAAAATTAAAAATGAAAATTTAAAAGAGGCCGGTCAGAAAGAGGAAAAATTGGGTATAAAATTGGGTATAAAATTGGGTGCAAATGAAATTGAAATCATTGAATTGATAAACAAAAATCCGCTGATAACAATACCTGATATGTCAGATAATTTGAAAATTACCGAAACAGCAGTAGAAAATAATTTAGCAAAATTGAAAAAAAAGGGCATTATTGAACGCATTGGTGCAAGAAAAAACGGCTCGTGGAAAATTATTTCAATTAAGAATTAAGAGATGGCAACAGCAAATTATAAACATACCGAAATCGGAATTATCCCTGACGACTGGGAAGTCAAAAAGTTGGGGGAAGTGGGCGAAGTGAGAATGTGCAAAAGAATTTTCAAACAGCAAACCACAACTTCCGGCGATATTCCTTTTTACAAAATAGGAACTTTTGGCGATGAACCTGACGCCTTTATTTCCAAAGAGATGTACGATGAATTTAGGGCAAAATTTAATTTCCCAAAAGTTGGCGATGTAATGTTTTCTGCTTCCGGCACCATTGGTAGAATAGTTGTCTATGACGGAAGACCTGCTTACTTTCAAGATTCAAATATTGTTTGGATTGAGAATGACGAAAAAATTGTTTTAAATAGTTATTTGGCTCATTATTACAAAATTATAAAATGGGCAACTGCTGACGGAGGAACAATCCAACGGCTTTATAATGAATATATTAGAAGTACTGAAATTCCTCTTCCCCCTCTCTCCGAGCAGCGCTCAATCGCCGCCGTACTTTCCGACACCGACACCCTGATTGCCACCTTAGACAAACAGATTGAGAAAAAACAACTGATTAAACAGGGGGCAATGCGGGAATTGCTGTCACCGAAAAACGATTGGAAAGAAGTGAGGTTAGGAGAGATTGCGGAAATTAAAAGAGGGCAAATGATAACGGCAAATCAATATGTTTCAGGAAATATTCCTGTAATTGCAGGTGGAAAAACGCCCGCAGGTTTTCACAATGTTAGCAACAGAAAAGCAAACACAATTACAATCAGTGCTTCGGGTGCAAATGCTGGTTTTGTAGCATTTTATACTGAACCGATTTTTGCCTCTGATTGTTCAACTATTTCTGAAAGTGAAAATTTTGATGTGAAATACATTTATTTTCTTTTGCTTTCAAAACAAGATGAAATTTACAAAATGCAAACAGGCGGTGCTCAACCGCACATTCACCCGAAAGATATTGAGCCAATGCTTTTTTCTATTCCCAATAAAGCCAAGCAAACCGAAATCGCCGCCATTCTCTCCTCGATGGATGCCGAAATATCGTCATTAGAACGCAAACGCGAAAAATACTGTCAAATCAAGGCGGGAATGATGCAGGAATTGTTGACGGGACGGGTGCGATTAGCCGAGCCACAACAGAAGGCCGCAATGATTGAATTGAAGCCAAAGAAAACCAAGAACATCAGCCACAACGAACAAATCAACGAAGCGGTTGTGATTAGTTTTCTTGTTCACAAGTTCGGCAAGCAACAATATCCGCTCTCACGATTCAGATATACAAAATACGCTTATCTGCTGCATCGTCAATACGAAAAAGCAACGACAGGTTTTCAAAAACACGCCGCCGGACCTTATAAATCCGAAAACAGATATAAGGGAGCAGAATCTATTGCTTTGAAAAACAAGTATATATCAAAAGTTGCGAATCCCAAAAGTGGTAAAGATGCTTTTGTTGTAAATGAGAATATTGAAAAAGCATTGGCTTATTTTACAGAGTGGTATGGAGCAGATATTCAGCAATGGATAGAACAGTTCCGCTATTACAAAAACGACGATTTGGAAGTATTGACCACAGTAGATGAATCTGTTCGTGATTTACAGGCAGAAAACGAACAGATAACAGTCAGAAGTATAAGAAATTATATCCATTCCATTCCACAATGGGAAGCAAAACTAAACAAACTTTGCTTTAATGATATAAACATTCAGAAAGCAATCAATCAGAGCAATCAACTATTTGGAGGATAAAGATATGAACACACAAATCGGACAGCGTGAAATCGCAACCCAAAAACAGCTTATTAGCCTGTTTAAAAACCGCTTGGGCTATACATACCTCGGCGATTGGCACGAGCGCGAAAGCAACAGCAATGTGGAGGCGGAATTGCTAACCGAATATCTGCAAAAACAAAATTATACCGATTCTGATATTCAAAAGGCAATCAGCATCTTGAAATGCGAGGCAAACGCCGTTGCGGGCGGGTTGTATCAGGCAAATCTTGCTGTTTACGGACTGCTTCGATATGGCGTAAATATACAGTCGGAGGCAGGCGAAAACAAAAAATATATCCGGCTGATTGATTGGGTGCATCCGTGGAATAACGATTTTTGTATCGCAGAAGAAGTAACCATTCGAGGAACAAACACTAAACGTCCCGACTTGGTTATTTACGTCAATGGCATTGTCCTTGCCGTCATCGAACTGAAACGCAGCACCGTATCCGTTCACAGTGGCATCCGTCAAAACATTGATAATCAGAAAGATTTGTTTATTCAGCCGTTTTTCACTACCAATCAGTTAATTTTTGCAGGAAACGACACCGAAGGGCTTTATTACGGCGTTATTGAAACGCCTGAAAAATTTTGGCTGCGATGGAAAGAATCCAATCCAGACGAACCTAACGAGTTGGACAGAAGCGTCTTGCAACTGTTTTATAAGGAGCGTCTGCTCGAACTGATTCACGACTTTATCATTTTCGACGCGGGAAAGAAAAAGGCTTGCCGCCCCAATCAGTATTTTGGAGTGAAGGCAGCTCAATCCCGCGTTCTTAAAAAAGAAAGCGGCATTATTTGGCATTCGCAAGGTTCGGGCAAAAGCCTGACAATGGTTTGGCTTGCCGCGTGGATTCACGAAAATATCGACGATGCGCGGGTGGTAATCATTACCGACCGCGACGAATTGGACAAACAGATAGAAACAGGTTTCAAAAACAGCAGCGAGAAAATTGTGCGAGCGGCAAGCAGTTATCAACTTATCGGTATGCTCGACAAAGCCAATCCGTGGCTTATCTGTACGCTGATTCACAAGTTTGGGCGAAATCATTCGGAAGAAGAATTGAGTTTCAACGGCAAAAAAAACCGTAAATCTATTGACACGTATTTGGAAGAAATTGCTAAATCGTTGCCGCAAAATTTTAAAGCCAAAGGCAATTTGTTTGTTTTTATCGACGAATGTCATCGCACCAACAACGGCTTTCTGCATCAGGCGATGCGGAAAATTATGGGCGACGATGTGATGCTTATCGGTTTCACGGGAACGCCGCTGCTGAAAACCGACAAAAAGACTTCGATGGAAACTTTCGGCTCATACATTCATACCTACAAATTCAACGAGGCTGTGGCAGACAAGGTTATCCTCGATTTGCGCTACGAAGCCCGAAATGTGGAGCAGTATCTCGGCTCGAAAAACAAGATTGACGAATGGTTTGAGCAGCGCACGGCTGGGACTGTCGAAAGTTGCATCAGCGCAGTTGAAACAGCGGTGGGCGCGAATGGAAAAACTGTTCAGCAGCAAAGAGCGCATTCAGCGCATAGTAGCCGATATTTGTCAGGATATGGACACCAAACGCGCATTGAGCGCAGGTTTCGGCAATGCGATGCTCGTAGCCGACAATATTTATCAGGCTTGCCGCTACTGGGAGATATTTCAGGAAACTACTTTGCAGGGTTTTTGCGCAGTAGTAACAAGTTACGGCGCAGAAATCAGCGACATACGCGGAACTTCCGTCGGCGAAGGACGCACGGAGGAAGAATTTAAATACGAAACCTACCAAAAAATTCTGAACGGCAAAACGCCTGAACAGTATGAGGAATGGGCAAAATCGGAATTTATCAATAATCCCGCTTCAATGAAATTGCTGATTGTGGTGGATAAACTGCTCACAGGTTTTGACGCCCCGCCCGCAACCTATCTTTACATCGACAAGTCGATGCGCGACCACGGACTTTTTCAGGCAATTTGCCGCGTGAACCGCGTGAACGGCGAAGAAAAGGATTTTGGCTATATATTTGATTATCAGGACTTATTTCAATCCATTACTTCGTCCATTGAGGATTACACTTCCGAAGCATTTGACGGCTATGAGCAGGAAGATGTCAACGGATTGCTTTCCAATCGTCTGGAAGAAGGAAAGAAATCTTTGGAAGAGGCATTGCAGGCTGTCGTTACACTGTGCGAAACAGTTTATCCGCAAACGCGGGAAGGATTTTTTGCGTGGTTTGTTTACAGCGAAACAACGCCTGCCGAACTGCAAACGCAGGAAATGGAAACAAATGCCGAAAAACGCGAGAAACTGTATAGATTTGTCAATCAATTCGTTCGTCGATATTTAGACGTTGCTAATGAGATGCAGAAAATCGGTTATTCCGCAGACGAATCGAGAAAAATAAAGGAGCAGGTTGATTTCTACAACGATTTGAAAGACGAAATAAAACTCAAAAGCGGCGATGCGTTGGACACCAAAATGTACGACCCTGCTATGCGCCAACTGATAGATGCTTACGTCAGAGCCGAGGACAGTGAAACATTGTTTAATTTCGACGACGTTTCGTTTCTCGATTTGGTTGCAATGGAGGGAAAAAATGCGATAGGAAAACTTCCAAAAAATATTAGGGATAATTTTCAGTCCGTTGCCGAAGCATTGCAGGCAAATATGCGCAAGGTGTTTATCTATGAACGCCCGAACAATCCCGCGTATTACGATAAACTGTCGGATATTTTACAAAAACTGATTGACGAAGTACGTCAGGGCAGAATTACCTACCGCGAGCATATTGGCAAGTTGATTGAACTGATTCAGCAGCATAAAAATAGAACGCAATTCAGTTATCCCGCATCAATAACAAGCGATGCAATGAGAGTTTTATACGACAATCTGAATAATGATGAAGAATTAACGCTCAAAGTACATAATGCCATAATTACCAATGCGATGGACGGTTGGAAAGACGGAACGCCGCCGCAAAAAACGAAAAAAGTCCGCCTCGCTATTGCGCAGGCAATGAAGCTTGACGCCAGCGATGAGAAAGTAATAAATCTGCTAACAATAGCAAAAAATCAACCGGAATATTGATAGAACGCATAAAAGTAAATACAGTCGAGATTGAAGTTGAATATAAGCCTATCAAAAATATTCATCTCTCTGTTTATCCGCCCGACGGCAGGGTTCATATCTCTGCGCCGGACACGATGAATCCGGAATCGGCGCGGCTGTATGCTGTTTCAAAATTAGCGTGGATAAAACGGCAAATCGAGAAAGTGCAAAGTCAGGAACGACAGACACCCCGTGAATACGTTTCAGGAGAAAATCACTATTTCAAGGGGCGGCGTTACCGGTTGTCGGTTATTTATTGTAACAACACACCCAAAGTGGAATTGAAAGGCAATACTTTCATTCAACTGTTTGTCAGAGAAGGAATGCCGATTTCGAAACGAGCGGAGATACTGAAAGAGTGGTACAGGCAAAAACTGAAAGAAATAATCGTGCCGCTCGTCGGTAAATGGGAGAAAATCCTTGAAGTTTCTGCCCTGTCCTACGAAGTTAAACAGATGAAAACCAAATGGGGAAGTTGCAACACGCGCACAAAGCGGATTCTGTTTAATCTCGAACTTGCCAAAAAGCCGCTTCACTGCATTGAATACATTGTCGCCCACGAACTTATTCATCTCATTGAGCGGCATCACACCGCCCGTTTCACGGCTCTGCTCGATGCCAATTTACCCGCTTGGCGACAGGTAAAAGATGAATTGAATGAATTTGTAGTGTAATGGTAATTTATTGAAATAAGAAAACGTATGAAATACTTCAAAAGTTTATGCCCGATTGGCACTTGCTTGCAGAGCCATTGACGCGAGGCGGGGAGTACTACATCGGCTACTATTCGGTTTTGCAGATTCATCAACTGATTACGCAGCCGTCATTGAAAGAACAAATCGTTGTTAAAAAACGAATTAAGCCTGCCGAAACGGAAATCAAAGGCGTAAAATTTCAGTTTATTTATCCGAATGATAAGTACTTTTTCGGCTATCGTAAAACGTGGATTGATAACTTTAACAAAGTGTATTGCAGCGATTTGGAAAAAACATTTGTCGATTGCCTCTACAAGCCTGATTATATGGGCGGTATCATTGAAATTGCCAAAGCCATCGTTATGGCAAAGGACAAAATCAACTTCGACACTCTGCTGAAATACGTTTTACAGTTCGACGCGCAGGTAGTAATCAAACGTTTGGGCTATCTACTTGAATTGCTTCAAATTGAAACGCCAATTATCGAAACTTTATTCAAAGAACGCTCATCGTCTATCGCACTTTTAGACACCGATGCGTCGAAAGAAGGCAAAGTGCTGTCGAGATGGAATATTCAACAAAATATTGATATAGAAACAATTAAAAATGTAATACTGACGTGATTAGACCAGCCGAAATACAACATCGTCGCGAGGGAGTTCGCGACACGCAGATAGAAAAAGATTATGCACTGTCGTGGATACTGACTGGCGTAGCTCACAATACGTTACTGTCTGATACTCTCGCCTTTAAGGGCGGTACGATTTTGAAGAAATTTTATTTTGAAGACTACCGCCATTCCGAAGATTTGGATTTTACGCTATTGAACAGCACAAAAACCAATGATGAAATTCGAGCCGTATTTGAAGCATCATTTGCGTTTGTGAAAGAAGAAGCCAATATGTCGTTGAATATCGCGGAGTTTGGCGAACACGAAACAGGAAATATCACTTTTTACATCACTTACAACGGCTCATTGGGTGGTGCAGGTAAAAAAGTGAAAGTTGATATTTCCAAAAACGAACTTTTACAGTTCCTGCTCGAAACAAAACCTTTATTTTCAACCTATTCCGACCATATTGATTCGTTGGTAAAATGCTATTCATTGCCCGAAGTGATGACGGAAAAAATGCGCTCATTGCTTTCGCGACAGCAGCCTCGCGATTTTTACGATTTGTGGTATCTGTCGGAATATGAGGGTTTGGAAATGAGCGATTATATTGCCGAATATGAGTTAAAAGCCAAACATAAAGGATTGAATCCAGACCGTTTGGAATCCCGAATCGAAAAACTCTTGCCCGTTTTCAAAGCCCGATGGGAAAGTTCGATGAGCTCACAAATCAAGGAATTACTGCCTTTTGAACAGGTTGCGAGATAGTTGGGACGGCATTTCAGGAAATTATTCAAATAAAGCGAGTTATGAAAACCAACATTACACATACAGTACGAAGTACGATTAAAACGCTTGATGCAGGGATAGTGATTTCTGTATCGGATTTTCCCATTGCAGCGAGAAGTCCCAAGTCCGTAAGCCTGATACTGAATGCGTTAGTTTCAGAAGGCATTTTACGCAAACTGTCGAAAGGACGTTTCTACAAACCAGAAACAGATAAATCCTGCGAGTTACAACCGACTGAATTTCAGGTAATCAAAGATTTGCTTATAAAAAACGGGCGGCTGATTGGTTATACGACAGGTTATTCGGTTTTCAATGATTTGTTGCTGACCACAAAGGCTTCCGACATTATTCAGATTGGAATGAGAAGAGAAAAACGTCCGATTGTCAGAGGTTACGGATTGTATCATATTCATTTTGTTAAACAGGAAAACATTATCACAAAGGAAAATATCTCTTTGCTGCGCCTGCTCGACTGTCTGCGTTTTTTCAAAATCATTCCAGATACAACGCCGGACAAGGCTTGCCGACGATTGCTGCAACATATTCAAGAACTCGACAGACAACATATTGCAGAAATGAAAGAACTTGCGCTGAACTATACGCCTCAAGCCATCGCCTTGTTTGGCGCAATGCTCGAAACGCTGTTTCCCGATGAAGATACAAGCGCGATGTATCAAGTTTTGAATCCGATAACAGACTACAAACTGTCAATATCGGAAAGCGTTTTACCAACACAGAAAAAATGGAATATACGATGAGTGAATCTAAACAGATATTTTATGGATATTTTCTACAACATCAGAGAACTGACATTAGAACAAAAGGTTGCTTTGTTAGACGATTGCAAGGCTGTTTGTTTTGAGTGATGGGTTGATAAACTTGACTGTAAAGTTTCTTTTAGAAGGCAGCGAATTGATATGAAAACAGGTGGTTATATTGCCATTACCGAAGCGTCGTGGTTTACGGACAAACGCCCTTCCGAAATTGATAACTTTTGGAATGAGAATTATTCTGAAATAGACACCATTTCGAACAAGGTAGCGCAAATGCAAAAAGCCGTTTAGATTCCGGTCGCAACATTCATTCTGCCTGAATATTGCTGGACGAAAAATTTTTACACTCCGCAAGTCGCTGTTCAGGAGGATTTTCTCAAAGAAAATGCGGGAAATCCGACCGCCGAAGGCTTTATTGCAAACGAAAGGCGCGAAAGGCGGTTATATTACTTGTACAAAGAGTTTTACGGATATGTGTTCTATATTGGGAAAAAGATTTAGAGGACGAAATCTGTATGCCTTTGCTATTAGTTATTTGTGAGTTGAGAAAACAGCAAAATTCCTTATGAGTTTTGCTGTTTTTTTGTTGTAGCAAAGGCAGCGGAAAAAGATTAAAAAAGGAATTTTTACGGGTATAAACTCCTTTCGGTCACGTTTTTTGTGTGCAAATAATTTTTCGCGTTCTTTGACAAGATAGTTTTGTGGTTTCAACAAGCCAATAATTTTTCAGGTTATTTTTGGAAATCTATCCTTTCCCGATTCGTTTTCTAATGGAAGGGAAAAGGGCGGCGATTCCGAAAACCGTGTGTAAAACAAGCGTAGAGAGCCTTCTGTATTTCGCGAGTTGTGCGCAAATTGTGTGTACATACAAAAACAAAAAGAAGCTGTCTCAAAAGCGAGGCAGCCTTTTTTTAAGTTATGCAGCAAGTTTGAGATTTTCGGAGTAAAAATATTCTTGCCGGAGAGTGAATTCGTATTTTGCGTAACCAACTGCG
>JAITJX010000195.1 GCA_031278765.1 Tannerella sp.
TCCGGACAGCTCGAATTATTCTATTAATCAACAAATTACACGTTAAATTTATAAATCGGCCAATGCTCGAAAAAAAATTCGGGCTAAACTTTTGTGTTTCTTTCTGTGAAAAGCATGTGTTAAAATTTTTTAATTCATTACATCGAACTCAGGTTAAAATAATTTTAACTGCAAATCTGTAACGTTTCTTTCGACCTGTTAATAACCCGATCAGGCCTGTTTTGTTTTTTTCTGAGCTGGAATTTTGTCAAATATGATGCATCTCTTTCTTTTCAGGATTCAATGCTCAATAATGTTAGGGATTAAAAGAAGAAAAATGCCAAACTGTCTGCAAAGCGTATTTTGAGCCACATGAATAGGCAGATCAGCGCCAGGGCAGGCAGGAAATTGATCACTTCAATCTTTTTTATCTTCATCAAATGAAAACTCAATCCGACAAGTATAAGTCCGCCCACTACGCTGAGCTCGTTCACAACAGATTCGGGTATGTCTTTTCCAATGATTGCTGCAGCCAGCGTGATTCCGCCCTGAAACAAGAGCACAGGGATGGCCGAAAACAGCACTCCGACGCCCCATCCCGAAGCCAGCATAATGGCAGAAAAGAAGTCCATGATAGATTTGGTAAGCAGTAAATCGGGCGATTTTCCCAATCCTTCTTCAATGGAACCGACAACGGTCATCGATCCCATGCAGAAAAGCAGGAAAGAACTTACTAACCCTTCGGTAAAACGTTCGTTTTTTGTGCGGATTTTTATTTTGATGAAATCACCCAACTGTTCGGTACGATGCTCCAGGCGCAAACGCATCCCGATAAATCCTCCCAATACCATACTCAATACTACCGGCAAATAGGACGAAATCTCCAGCGACATCTTTATCCCCAGCAAAAGCGTAAAAAGTCCCACCGCTTCAAAATAAATTGTTTGATACCGTTCAGGCAAACTTTTCTTAAATATTATGCCAATACTGCTTCCTGTTACTATGGCAGCTGCATTTACCAATGTTCCGATCATAATTATTTTTTTAAAAAACGGTGCAATGTTATATAAAAAAAACGAATTGACAATCATTTTCTCCCCCCAAAAACGGATTTTGATTTTTACGGATCTTGATTTTTATTATTCGTGCGCTTGGGAATCTTACGTTTTTTTATTGTATCTTTGCACTCGAAAATCAGAAAAATTAATATAATAAATATCTAAATATTAAAAATCTTATGTGGTTGATTAATTCTTCTATCGGAAGGAAATTTGTAATGAGCATCACCGGCATGGCACTGGTGTTGTTCCTGCTGTTTCATTTATGTATGAATGTAACGGCGGTTTTTTCGGCAGATGCATACAATGCCATTTGTGCATTGCTTGGCGCTAACTGGTATGCCGTAGCTGCGACAGTCGGACTTGCGGCGTTGATAGCCCTGCATTTCTTTTATGCCGTTATGCTGACGCTGCAGAATCGAAAGGCTCGGGGTAGCAGCAAATATGCCGTCGGCGCAAGAGCGGAAGGCGTAACATGGGCTTCGCAGAACATGTTTGTTATCGGTGCGATCATCATCTGTTTTTTCTTGTTGCATCTCAGCCAGTTTTGGTATCGCATGATGTTTGCGGAACTCACAGGACATGAAGAAGTAACCCTTTGCAACGGCGTAACGGCTCATACTGCCGAAGGCATCAAATTTATTGAATACTATTTCAGTCATTTATGGGTAGTAATTGCATATCTTCTCTGGTATGTTGCTTTGTGGTTTCATCTTACTCACGGCGTATGGAGCGCCATTCAAACGCTTGGCTTTAATAACGAATTATGGCTGAAAAGATGGAAAACAACGGCATACGTTGTCGCTACAATTGTTTTCCTTGGTTTTGCTTTCGTAACATTGTTCTTTTATATTAAGAGCCTGTGCAATGGAAATTGTTAATAAATTAATCAAAAAGATATGGCAGGAATAAATTCAAAAATACCTCAAGGCCCGTTAGCAGAAAAGTGGAAAAATTATAAAGACCATCAAAAGCTGGTTAATCCCGCAAACAAACGCCGTTTGGACGTTATTATTGTCGGGACAGGCCTGGCAGGCGCTTCGGCGGCGGCCTCTCTCTCAGAATTGGGATTTAACGTACTGAATTTCTGTATTCAGGATTCGCCTCGCCGCGCACATTCAATTGCGGCGCAAGGCGGTATCAATGCAGCAAAGAATTATCAAAACGACGGCGATTCGGTTTATCGCCTGTTTTATGATACAATCAAAGGCGGAGACTATCGCGCCCGCGAAGCAAACGTATATCGTTTGGCTGAAGTATCCGGCGCAATCATAGACCAATGCGTTGCTCAAGGCGTTCCGTTCGCACGCGAATATGGCGGTTTGCTCGACAACCGTTCGTTTGGCGGAGCTCAGGTGTCGCGAACTTTCTATGCTCGCGGTCAAACGGGACAACAGCTTCTCCTCGGCGCTTATTCGGCGCTAAGCCGTCAGATCGGCAAAGGAAAAGTTAAAATGTACACTCGTCATGAAATGCTTGATCTGGTAATAGTCGACGATCGTGCAAGAGGTATTATAGCAAGAAATAACATCACCGGTAAAATCGAGCGTTTTGCTGCACATGCAGTTGTAATTGCAACCGGAGGTTATGCAAATACGTTCTTCCTTTCTACCAACGCTATGGCTTCAAACGGCTCTTCTGCCTGGCAATGCTACAAAAAAGGCGCATATTTTGCAAATCCCTGTATGGCGCAGATTCACCCCACCTGTATTCCGGTTCACGGCGAATTTCAGTCGAAACTGACACTTATGTCGGAATCACTTCGCAACGACGGACGCATCTGGGTACCAAAGAAAAAAGAAGACGCCATGGCCATTCGCACCGGAAAACTGAAACCGACCGATATAAAAGAAGAAGACCGTGATTATTATCTGGAACGCCGTTACCCTGCTTTTGGAAATCTTGTTCCGCGCGACGTAGCTTCGCGCGCAGCAAAAGAACGTTGCGACGAAGGTTTCGGCGTGGGAACAGGGCAAGCCGTATATCTTGACTTTTCGGAAGCGATAAAGAGACTTGGAAAAGAGGTCGTCGAACAACGTTACGGTAACCTCTTTCAGATGTATGAAAAAATTGTTGATGATAATCCTTATGAAACGCCGATGATGATTTTTCCCGCTCTGCATTACACTATGGGCGGTATTTGGGTGGATTATGAATTAATGACATCCATCAACGGCCTCTTCGCCATCGGCGAATGTAATTTCTCCGACCACGGCGCCAATCGACTTGGAGCTTCCGCACTGATGCAGGGACTGGCCGACGGTTATTTTGTTCTGCCTTACACGATACAGAACTACCTTGCCGATCAGATTCAAGTACCCCGTTTCAAAACAGATTCCAAAGAATTTGACACGGCAGAGCAAAACATCAAAGATAAAATTAACATATTGATGAACATCAGTGGAAAACGTTCTGTTGAAAGTATTCATAAAGAACTTGGTCATATTATGTGGAATCACGTTGGGATGGCTCGCGATAAAAAAACTCTCGAAGAAGCAGTTGAAATGTTGAAAGCATTGAAAAAAGGATTTTGGAGCAATGTTTGCATCCCAGGAAAGGCGGAAGATCTCAACGTTGAACTCGAAAAAGCCCTTCGTCTTGCGGATTTCATTGAAATTGGAATGCTTATGACACACGATTCGCTGGTGCGCGAAGAATCCTGCGGAGGGCATTTCCGGACAGAACATCAAACTCCGGACGGCGAAGCATTGCGCGATGACAAACATTTCTCTTACGTTGCCTGCTGGCAATACAATGGCGAGGATGTCGCTCCACGAATGCTGAAAGAACCGCTTGATTACGAGTTTGTGATACGTCAGCAAAGAAATTATAAAAACTAAATGCATTATGGATAAAAATATAGATATCACGTTAAAAATATGGCGTCAGAAAGGACCAAAAGAAAAAGGCGCATTCGAATCATATCAATTGAAAGGTATCTCGCAAAGCAGTTCATTCCTCGAAATGCTCGACGTGTTGAACGAACAGCTGGTAAACGAAGGTAAAGAACCTGTATTTTTTGATCACGACTGCCGCGAAGGAATATGCGGCATGTGCTCGCTTTACATCAACGGACATCCGCACGGACCAGATACAGCCGTTACAACCTGTCAGTTGCACATGCGCAAATTCAACGACGGCGAAACAATTACGGTAGAGCCTTGGCGATCCGCCGGTTTCCCTGTAATCCGCGACTTGACGGTTGACCGTCAGGCATACGACAAAATCATACAGGCCGGAGGATTTGTTTCAGTCAATACGGGAGGTATTCCGGATGCAAATGCCATTCCCATCCCCAAGAAAGATGCTGACCTGGCCATGGACGCTGCTGCATGTATAGGTTGTGGCGCTTGCGCGGCAGCTTGTAAAAACGGTTCCGCAATGTTGTTTGTTTCGGCAAAAGTAAGTCAGCTGGCTTTGCTTCCGCAAGGAAAAGTCGAAGCCGCCCGACGAGCCAAAGCAATGGTCGCGAAAATGGATGAACTGGGCTTCGGAAACTGTACAAACACACGCGCCTGCGAAATGGAATGCCCGAAAAGCATTTCGGTAACCAATATTGCCAGACTTAACCGCGAATATCTGTTGGCCAGATTCAAAGATTGATTCGCCACCGACGAAAAAACGAAGCAATCCGGTATCTTGTATGAACCCGGATTGCTTTGTCGTTTCTCCTCGCCGGTGACGGCGACACGGTCGTCCTGAATTGACAATTTGGAAACCTGAGTTCGATGTAATGAATTAAAAAATTTTAACACATGCTTTTCACAGAAAGAAACACAAAAGTTTAGCCCGAATTTTTTTTCCGAGCATTGGCCGATTTATAAATTAAACGTA
>JAITJX010000015.1 GCA_031278765.1 Tannerella sp.
CTGCGGCCACATTTCCGGAACCGCCCAACCTGCCGTTTGGCCCCCCCCCCCCCCCCCTCAATTAATTATTTGACTGTAAGAATATAAAAATACGGACGTCCCTAAGCACCTTAGAGACTTCTATAAGGACGTTGTACAGTTGTATAAGGACGTTAGGGATATCTCTAAAGAGGTTGCGGACATACGGAAAATCGAGTACTTATATCATATTTTACCCATATGTACGGCGAAATCCACCGCCGGTCTTCTTCAGGCCGGATGATACGTGCGGTGGCTAAAATCCAAGTACGGTTGGGGCCGTCGTTTTGTGAAAAAGCAGCCTTAACAAAGTAATCAATAATAGGTATAATAGAACTTTCCAACTCTTGAAAGGCGGCTGTCGTTAGCGCCGATTCTTTGGATGGTTTCTCCGGCAGGAAGTTGTTCAACAGGCATACCGTATATGTTCAGAAAGTATAAATCGGGATTGATAATGTATCTGTTCGTTAGCGGGGCTTCGGCAAAAGCATAAGCGTTGCAGACGTATCCTGTATTTTCTTCCGTCGATAGAGGTATGTTGTATATAGCGTTGCCTTCATTTATTTCTATGTTATCTGCGGTATAATTATAAGATACCCACTGTTCGCTTCCGGCACCATTATTGTCGCCCGGTATGATTACTTTGGCAAGGGTTAATTTTCCTGCTGCATCAAACTGGTATTCGACATAATAAACAGTAGCGTCTTTTATGGATGCGGTTACCGAAAAAGCTCTTGAACCTCCGACTGTAGCCGCCAGCTTAACGTCATAGGTCAGCGTGTCGATGGTGCAAATCATCCCTTGCGCCGTATATGTAACACTGCTACTGCTTCTTATGTTTTCTTCGACTTGATAGCGAATCAGGCTCAGACGATTGTACATGCCTTCGTATTCCATGTAAGTACGGAGCGAATCTCTCGTAAATTCTTTTACATGCTCAAACTGTATGAACGGAACTTTTTCTCCTCCTTCTTTGCAACTCGGGAAGGTTGCAATGCTCAGGGCGGCGGTTATTGATAATTTTAAAATTGTTTCCCTAAATTTTCTCATTTTTTTCATATTGAATTGTTTATTAATATTTATTGATTTATTCATGTTATTTTTTCATTATTAATCCGGTACAAAGTAAGAGAATAATTCTCTTTTAGCAAAGTTTTTTAACGCTTTTAAATAAATCTTTTTCTCATCGTCTTTCAAATCAGAAGGGATAGCCGACGGCAAAATGCCAGGCAAAGTCTTTGCGGAAGTTGGGGTTCAAAATGACCCATTTTGAATTTTCCTGCGGATTGCGGGCTTTCATTCCCGTATCGAAACGCACGAGGAAATAGTTGAAATCAAGTCGTAAGCCCAGTCCGTATGAGAGGGCTATTTCTTTATAAAACCGTCTGAAATCAAAGTCTCCTTTGGGTTGATAATCATATTTTCTTATTGTCCAAATATTTCCGGCATCAACATAAGCAGCAAGTTCAAATTTCCAGAACAATTTTGTACGATACTCTAAATTAATGTCCAAACGAATGTCTCCTGCCTGATTAATAAACGAAGTACTGTCGGTAAGCGGCATACTTCCCGGTCCGAGTGAACGCACGTTCCATCCTCTGTTACTGTTTGCTCCTCCGGCGTAATAGCGTCTGTCGAAAGGGATCTCCTTTGTATTTCCGAAAGGATATGCCAGTCCTGCTCCGATATGGAAAGCTACGTTATTTCGCATGTCTATCGTGAAACTTCGCGCAAAATCCAAATCTCCTTTCAGAAATTCCGAATAATTGACGCCAAAGAGGTTATAGCGTCCGCTTGCGTCTTTTTTCGCTCCGAGAATATTTGAGAGGGTATACATCAGATTTCCTGCCGATTCAATGGCCACACGATACGAATATGTATTTTTCCCTCTTTCCATCGGGTCGTAATTATTGAACGAATATACGTATCCGGTACTTACGACAAACTGGTTTGAATAGTTGTAGAGCGCTGTTGTTTCAGGAAGTTTTTCCTTGAAAGCGCCTTCTATATAAGGCAGGAAGACATAATTGACGTCTAAGAGTTTGAAGGTGTGTCGTCCCATCGTATTATTTCTGTTTTGCCAGTGGTAAATCCAGCCTCCCGAAAGAATAGAACGGTGGTATTCGGGGCGTTGCTGCTGGTCATAACTCATTTTAAATTCTGTCGTAGCACGTATCCTGCGTTTAAAGTCGTAATTGACAAATGGGAAAACGAAATGCGGAAAATGAATGGAAGCCTCGCCTGCATATTCCCAGTAATTGCCTGCCAGTTTTGCCGAAAGATATTCGTAACCGCCTCTGATTTTTGCCGAAAACAATTCCGATCCTTTGAACAGATTCCGGTGCTGATAGGTCAAAGAGGAAGCAAATCCGAAATCACCCGCCGAGTTCGTACCTTCAACGTCGAAATATACGCCCTGTTTTTTAGCCGGAGCCGTCAAAATCGTACAGTCAAGTTTCATGGTATCGGATTTTTCAAACTCCGTAAATTTAAGCGTTACATAGCGCAGTGCGTTCAAAGCCGAAAATGATTCGTAGGTTTGCTCAACATTTTGCTCGTTAAACAGTCTTCCTTGAACGATGTAACAGCTCTGCTGGAATATTTGGGGACGGATACTGCGACCGTTTTTGCCGTAATATATGTTTATTCCACGCCACGAAGTAGAATCGGTAATGTGATAATCTTCTCCTGTTTCTTCGGGGTTGAAGGGATCATAGTCGGTCAGAATTTTTACGGAATTTATATAATACTGCCTGTTGTAAGCGTTCCCGCCGGATGCTCCGTTGGAGATTTCTGTTTCCAGCGGACGGATATACATGTCCAAATCTACGCGATGTTCATTAAAAGAACTGTCTGCCGTATATTCAATATTGTCGCGATTAAAGGCATAATAGCCGTTTCGCCGGAGAAGCGTCGAAATACGCTGGCGTTCCCTGTTCAACACGACTCTGTCAAACAACATGCCTTGCCTGACATGTACGGTATTATCACCGGCGTCAATGCCAAACAGCGATTGAAAAAAAGTCTTCCGGGGCGGTTTTAACTTGAGTATACTGTCTATCTTGTGATCGGAGATATGTACGTTGTAATTATAAATTCTGTATGGAATGCCGGTTTCTACGTTATAGTTTAGAATCGCCTTTTTTCGTCGCGCCGTATCTGTCGAGAAATTGACCCTGGCATTTATGTATCCGCTGTTTGCAAGATATTGCTCTATCTGGTTTTTAGACTGCTCCGCAAGTTCGGGATTGAAAATGACCGGGGGTTCGCCCATTTTCCTCAACTGACGGTTTATCCATCTCTTTTCGTTCCGTCCGGACAAATTATATACGTAGAGCGGAATTTTCAACAATCCGAAAATTCGATAATTGGAGTGTTGCTGCAAATAGGGTTTTAAACTCGAATTTGTTATGCTCCTGTTATCCGTCTTGATATTTGTCCTGTCGAGAAGGTATTCGCCATTTCCGACAAACCTGGTAGCGCTGCACGAAGAAAACAAAATTACACAGCACGCCGTAAAACAAATTATCAGAATAAATCTTTTCAACATTTCAAAAAAAGAATTAGCCACAAAAAAACTGATTTAGAGTCTCTCAAAAACGCAGGTTTTTTATTCCCTATTTGAGAGAAGCGTTGCGCTTGATGGCGAAAGAGCGCTTTAAACGGGCATTATTTCCAGGGGTTTATTCATGCCGGTCATCCAGTTGGTGACAGTCAGTTTTTGCTGTCCGGCGGCTAAATATACCTGCCGCTTCACATCTTTCGGCAATTCCAGAGAGGATCCGCCCAGCGAGACAGTTATCGGCAACGAACTTTTGTTGGTCAGTTCCAGCGTGCCGGGCGTGACTGTTTTGATTTCGACCGACGCCTTAAACAATTCCGGCAGCCACGGCTCGCGCCCCCACAGCGTATTGGCCGCCCATGCAATCGTGCGTTTGGCAAAAAATGCTTCTTTCACGCTTTCCAGGGTACGTTCTTTGGCCAGCACCAGCGTAATGGGGCGCAGTGGATTTTGTATGCCGTATGTATTGAGTTCGCTATCGTGTATGTCGCTATTGGCAAACAAAGCCAGGTCACGCTCGTTGCACCAGTCTGATACCACTGGATAATATTCCTTGTAATTGAAAAGTTCGATGCCGTGCAACCAGCCTTTTTTGCGCGCTTCTTCATGCTCCGGCATGAATCGCAATGGCGCGCCTTTTTCAATGCCGCCGCTTTTCGGCGCTTCCCATCCGGGATGATTCCAGAGCAGGAACGCGCCTTGCTCTGCCGCAACCTGAAGCATTTTCCGCCAATCGTCTACAACTGCTGCAACGGGATTGACGTCCTGCAGGAAAAGCGCGTTGAAATGTCCCGGCGCCATGGTTGATTTTGTAATCTCCGCACCGTGCATGAGCAATATGTTTTTCTTTTCGGCTTCCGGTCGGGCGATTTCATACCAGAGATTGTAGTTATTCGCCTGTTCACTGTTGAGCTTCCATCGCCCTGCCCCGCTGAAATAGGGACGATATTCAATGTGATCGGTGATGGAAATGACGTCCAGGCCGTTTTGTACGGCTTCATCCACACGGTTGCAAGGCATCACAAGGCCATCGGAAAATAACGTATGGATATGGAAATCTCCTTTAAGCGTCTTAAATTCGCCTACATCCGGAATGACGATTTGGCGTGGCGGAATGTCTGGCGCACTGATATATTTCATATTTACGGTATATGTGTCTCCTGCTTCTGTATCGGGAGACGTAACTTGCTGCGAAGCGGCGTCCATTCCCAACGTGCGGGAAAATGGCGTCCAGGCAACGGCTGTTCCTAACATGAGGGAACGTTTTAAAAATTCACGACGATTACTCATAATTGATATTTTTTTTTTGCGGCAAATTTACAGGAAATTTCCGAAAAAAACAATTGAAAGGAGGTATGATTCATTTTTCTATCGACATATATCTCCTGTGGAGAATCCATGCGTTGATTTTTAGCCGGAAAATATTTTTCTTATTCCGAACTCGGGTTTTTTTGGCGCAAATATCAAAAAAAGAAGAACAGATATATATTTTCCCGTCATATATGTATTGAATCTTATCCCGTACGGGATGGTTTCTATCCCGTACGGGATGGTTTCTATCCCGTACGGGATGGTTTCTATCCCGTACGGGATGGTTT
>JAITJX010000049.1 GCA_031278765.1 Tannerella sp.
GGTATGCCGGATTCTCACAAGGTCGTTTGATTCACCAATTTTAGAAGATGGGGATAATGTGCTTAGGGTTACGTTGCAACAAAGTCTTTGTCAATTATCAATTAACCACTGACCACTAAATCTTGAATTTCCCGCCGGAGTTTAGTTATCTCTCCTTTTAATGATAAAGTCGATTCTTTTGAAAATAAAAAAATATTTATCTACCCCATCCGATTCGTTATTTCCATTTCATAAATTTATTATATCTTTGCAGGCAAAGTCTGCCTGAAAACAACTATATCAGGTGGAAGAAAAAGACGGACAGCATAGAAATATTAAAAAGTTATGGCAAACAATGATAAAATAAAACAAGTGATTTCTCACATACAAAGTCTTGCCGATATGACGCTCGGCATGAAAGATGCGGAACTTTATCCCGTCTCTTTCTTTAGCGGCGCATTTGACCTGCTCCAAAAGATCAAAAGCGGTTTTCATGCGCTCGAAGCAGAGCAGGTGGAAATGTTTGCTTCCCAAATGAAGAAACATCAGGACTTGATCGTCTCCATCCACCGGCAAATGCGCAAAAAACCGGAAGATGTTTCCATGCCGCCTCCCCCCGACGAGATCGAAACGAATAATACAGACGTCGGATACGAAAAAAATATATCTTCCGTTACAATTCCCGTAATTATCCCCGATAAAAAAACAGCTGAAAACGATGTGTCATATCCGCCGAATATTATCGAAAAAAAGAGACTGGCTGATTTGCGCAAAGCTTTCAACCTGAATGACCGTTTCCGCTTCCTGCGGGAACTGTTCGGAGGAAAACAGGAACTTATGAACAAAACTATTACCGAACTCAACAGCCTGCAATCCATGGAAGAATCGCTGACATATCTCGACGAACGTCTGCACTGGGATATGTCAGATTCCACCGTAAACGATTTTATCAAAAAACTCGAAATCAGATACCGCTAATGAACGCAAAACTTTCAATTGTACCTACGCCTATAGGAAACCTGGAAGATATATCGTTCAGAGCCATCCGCATATTGAAACAAGCCAGCCTGATATTGTGCGAAGATACACGCACATCGGACATATTGCTCAAACACTACGAAATAAAAAACCGCCTGCAATCACATCACAAATTCAACGAACATCATACGGTAACCGATATCGTCGAAAAAATAAAGGCAGGCCAAAACATAGCATTAATATCTGATGCGGGAACACCCGCCGTATCGGATCCCGGATTTCTCCTCGTCCGCGAATGTATCCGTAACAACATTTCGGTGGAATGTCTTCCCGGAGCAACGGCGTTCCTTCCTGCGCTCGTCGTCTCCGGATTGCCCTGCGACCGTTTCTGTTTCGAAGGCTTCCTGCCGTTGAAAAAAGGTCGCCGGACACGATTAAATGAAATAGCTTCCGAAAAACGAACAACAGTCCTTTACGAATCTCCGTACAGACTCCTTAAAACACTTGGACAACTGCTCGATACGTGCGGAGGGGAAAGACGCGCTTCCATATCGCGCGAAATATCGAAAAAATTTGAAGAAACCGTAAGAGGTACGCTCCTTGAAATCATTCGATATTTCACAACAAACGAACCCAAAGGGGAATTTGTCATCACGCTGGAAAGCGCCGCAAAAGAACAACAAACAAACAAACAACAAACAACATAATTTTAAACTAAAACAAAACAACAGCTATGAAACAGATTCTTGCTTTTTATGCATCCATATTCCTAATCGTTTCGTGCACTCAGTCTGTCGAAAACTCAAAACAGCTCCAGTCCGAAAACGATTCCCTGAGACTCCAACTGGCAAAAAACGAAGCGGAACTTAACGAAGTGCTCAATATCCTGAATACTGTTGAAAACGACATCAAAACCATCCGAAGCGCAGAAAACTATCTCAACATCGAAAAAGATACCGAACTTACCGCTTCCGCCCGCGACCAAATCAAGAAAAACATGACTATAATTGTCGAAACAGTGAAGAAAAACAAACAACAATTGTTCGAACTGCAAGAAAAACTGAACGAAAGCAATGTCCTCTCCTCTGCACTGCAAAAAACCATCGACCGCATCACAAACGAATTAAACGAAAAAAGCGAACTTGTCGTGAAATTCCAGCGCGAACTGGGCGAAAAAGACGAAAAAATCCGGGAAATGTCACAGCAGGTAACAGAATTGAATACCGATATCCAAATACTCAAAGAAGTAAATACCTCCCAAAACGACCTCATCAAGCGTCAAGACATAACGCTGAGTATGGTCTACTATTGTTTCGGCACAAAAAAGGAACTGGCCGAACAAAAAATACTCGCAGGCGGGAGCCTCTTCTCAAAATCAAAAGTGCTGCAAGAGGGATTCAATCAGGAGTATTTCATTACAGCCGACAAACGCAACCTGTTGGAAATCCCTCTCTTTGCAAGAAAAGCAATCATCCATACAACCCATCCGGAAAGATCGTATAAATTTGTCGCAGATGAGGAAAAAAACCTTACGGTACGCATCACAGATTCCGACGACTTTTGGCGTATGAGCAAATATCTCGTAATCGAAGTCCGTTTATAACAGCATGTTTGCTTCCGAATCATCAAAATCCTTTTTTAACTTCCATATTGGTGTTAATAATATAACGTACGGAATCCTCCTGCAAAGATTCGGAAGCGATGCTTTTTGAAAGCATTTGACCAGGGAAGCCGATACCGGCAATGTCGAGAATTGAGTAGAAAATGTTGCTGGCGCTCAGTTTCCTGTGTCTGTTGTTTCGGATACATTCGGCTTTCCGTGGATATTGAACGATGTATTTGTCCGAAATCCAGACAAAGAAAGGGACATGAAAATCGTATTTCGTATAATGACTTCCTCCATGAAAAACAATCTTTTGTTCCGTATCAAACAAATTTTCGCCATGATCGGCAACATACATAAAAGCGCTAATCTGCTGCAAACTGTCAATTTTTCGTATCGTTTCAGACAGAAAATAATCAATGTAGAGTATCGAATTGTCGTAGGTGTTCACAAAAAGCGATTTGTTTTTGGAAGAAATCAGATCATAATCGAATACACCCTTTAAACTCGGTTTAAATACCTCAAATTCGGCAGGGTATCTGTAATTGTACCGAAAATGACTTCCCAAAGTATGAATAATGATAAGCGTTTTATCGTTGTTTTTTGCCAGAACGCTGTCCAGGAAAGGAAATAACTGTTCGTCATAATGATTTTCATCACTGTCGCTTCTAATACTGAAATATTCCTTGTCGGTGTCTTTGGATATGCGGCGGATGAATTTGTTGTTTGCGCTTTGAGCCGCGATCCAGTATGTTTTGAATCCTGCCTCGCGAAAAGCATCTACAAATGACCTTTCTACGTACGATTGCTTGAAATTGTGTGCAGAAGCGCGTGTTAATATCAACTGCAAACTCGAAGAAGTAATGTTCGCTTCCGAATAAAAATCCGAATAAGAAATAAAATTGCAGATCTCTGCGAGCAAAGGCGAAGTATTCCTCTCATAACCATTTATGGAATAATTATAGTAACGTCCCGTTTCGCCTATGACAAACACATAGATTTCTTTTTCGTTGCACGCATCCTTCTTGATTGCGTTAAATTTGAAATACTCAATTTTTCCTTTTCCTTTCGCAATCTCTCTCTTGGTAGTAAACGCCTGATTAATGCGAAACAATATGTCGTAAGGGTATACTTTCCTGCTGTAGTTTGTGGCATAACCGGCCGTAATTATTCCGATAAACAGAAATATGGCGGCAAGCCGTTTCGTTATGTTTAATTTGAAAAAACAGGAATTGTTTATTTTTACAAATGTTATGTAAAAATAGCACGTCCAGACAAGCAATAAAATGATAAGAGGCGTTTTCAGAGTTAACAACATCTCAAACGATTCGTTGTGATTGGTATTTATTATAGAAAGTAAAAATGCCGAAGTAGCAGGCGTCTGGTTCAAGTATATGTGAGCCATTTCAAAAGGCGCCAGCAAAACAAACGCCCCCTGCAGGATGAAGAATACTCGCTTTTTCATGAAAAATGCCGGCAAAAAATAAAATATAACCGATATGCCGAACAGCAATAAAGACTTCAGTATTGTTTCGTTACCGTAAAGAGCCAAAAAAATATTTGGCGCCAGTGCAATAATTGATAAAACAATTATCCATACAAAATCCTTCTTTTGTTTCTCTGTTTTTTTTATATACAGTTCCATTGTAAATCATTTAAATTAGTGTACTTTAAAAAATTATTTTACAAAGTTACATATAATATTCAATTATTGACCTTATCTCTTACGAAAAAAAGATTTTATTAATGTTATTTAACGACTGCAAAGCATTAAGGCAGGTTAGTAAAAATTGGCTCTATTCTTCTATAACATTTTGTGCGGGTAAAAAATATACAAGGGATAGATTATTTTATTAAAGACACGTGTTTTTATTTGAGAAACACGTGTCTTTCGATAATAAACAAAAGTGATTTTAAGGCAGTATTCGTTTAAAAAAGCCAATGATTATGGGACTGACACAATCCGTCTAAAGAGGCTGGATTTTTATTGCACAGGCGCGGAATGTCAACAGTCGGAGCGCGACGAAGCGGCGCAAGTGGTATCTGATTATATTTACGGCTTATAAGGGTGATGACTTTGCTGCTCCTATTGAACTCCCGCCAAAATTTACTTCTATTGTTGCCGGAAAAATGGTCGCCATTTTTTTGCTGATCACAACAAGATTGATATTCCACGTGCCGTTTCTTCGCGCCTCAAAGTCCACATAATCTAACGATATTCGCCATGTATTGTTTTCCGCGAAACAGTAAATATTCAAAGGCCCCTGCAAATCCGGAAAAGTACTTGGCACGGCGCCGCCAGAGCCATTACGGTTGGCAAGAAGAAATCTATTTTCATTGCCACCTGTTTTATCCAGTATAAATTGAAAATCTACAACAAATACAACCCAATCATTCGTTGATAATTTTGTGTCGAAATTATTGACATAATCTTTATTGACATTCGTCAGTTTGTAATTGATAATGTTGATTAATGACGGAGTAACCGGGATCGGCGGATTTGTCCATGTTCCGATTCCGTTGGTGTCGGATATCAGTATTTTACCATTACCCTGATTGCCGTCGTCAAGACGAAAAGCTTTGCCTTTAACAGTTTTGTCACGTTGGACAATATCCAGTGTCGTTTGTGGGTTTTCGGTATTGATACCCACTTGTGCACCCATCGGTATAACACAAAATAATCCTGCTATACATAATTTTAAAACTGATTTTAATTTTTCCATTTTATTATTTTCATTCAATTAATGTTATTAAAGTTTTCGAATGCAAAGATAGTAAAAAAAAATATACAGCGTTTATTTCACATGTTTTTTTATTTTCTTTTAACATTTTATTACTTTTTAAAAGTTAATTGTACCATATTGTCGGGGCAAATGCATCTTTTCTCTTGCTTTCGAAAAACGGCGCATCGAAAAAAATCAGTTTTGATATTGTTTTTAGCAAACAAATACTTATTTTTGCGCTGATGAGGAAAACGGCTATATACATATTATATTTATCGGGTTTACTCTTTTATGTTACAGTGAACGGAGAGGAAAATTTTTATTTCCGCCATTTCGATGTGGAAAACGGTTTGCCGCAAAATACAGTGAATTGCATCTTTCAGGATTTGACCGGCTTGATGTGGTTCGGCACAAAAGACGGATTGAGCCGTTACGACGGATATACTTTCCTTAATTTCCGTCGGGAGAAGGACGATAAAAACAGTATCGGGAATAACTTTGTTCGCAGTATTTTTCAAAAAGACAGCGATATGCTCTATATCGGGACAGATAGAGGCGTTTATTTCTATCATATTTCTACGGAGACATTTTCGTGTTTCAGCCTGCAAACGCCGGAAGGCATATCCATCGAAAAAGAAGTGAACGATATAAAAATGGACAAAGATGGCAATGTCTGGTTTGCGGTCAATTGGCAAGGCGTTTTCAGGTATGATGCTAATGGAGAGAAACTTTCCTTTTACGACCTGAATGTTGTAAATGCACGGTGTATTTGCATCGACCATAAAAATTCCGTATGGGCAGGTACTCACGGCGGAGGATTGAACCGTTACAACACACAGCAGGATTGTTTTGAAACAATTATTGCAGAAAAGGAAGTCGGCAATGATATTTACCGGATTTTTCAGGATAATTACAACGATTTGATTATCGGCACAAGCATAGGGATCAGGAAACTGAGCCTTAACGGCGGGGAAATAACGCCGATATTCGAACCAGCGGACAACAGCAGTATCTTTGTTCGGGACATTATACGCAAATCAGACCATGAGTTGTATTTCGGCACGGAATCGGGAGTATATATCTGCGATATGCAAAAGCGGAACGTAATAAGAAATATAACGAATGAAGGTTTTGATCCCTATTCGCTTTCGGATAATGCCGTTTACAGCATGTGCCGAGACCGTGAAGGAGGTCTCTGGATAGGAACGTATTTCGGCGGCGTAAATTACTATCCCCCTCAACACACGCCCTTTGAGCGTTTTTATCCTCAAAACAAGTCTCATTCGCTTCACGGCAAACGCATACGTGAATTTCAGGAAGACCGGTACGGCGGTTTGTGGATAGGCACGGAAGACGCAGGATTGAATTACTGTCACCCTGCAACAAGTACATTTCAGCATTATATCTCGGACGAAAAACCGGGAAGTATCAGTTACTACAATATACATGGACTGCTTGCCGACGGGGATAAATTGTGGATAGGCACGTTCATGAACGGATTGGATGTAATGGATATAAAGACACGCAAGGTCATTCGCCGGTATAAAAAAACGGACGACCCGTATTCTCTCTGCGACAACAGTATCATGTCGATCTTCAAAGATAATTCGGGTAAAATCTGGTTGGGGACGATATACGGTTTGGACGTTTACAATCCGCAACAAGACAATTTTACAAAAATGGATTACATCGGAGACGCATTTATTTATGACATTTTTCAATCGTATGACGGAATGATATGGTTTGCTTCCATGAATTCGGGCATTTTCCGCTATAACCCGTTGACCGGTGAATGGCAAAATTTCAAAAATGACCCGAATGACCCCGGCAGTCTGCCGTATGACAAGGTTATCTCTATTTTTGAAGACAGACAAAAAACCGTCTGGTTTTCGACCGAAGGCGGTGGAATATGCAAATATAATCGTGAAAATGAGAATTTTACATCCTATACTGTGAAAGACGGGTTGCCCAATAATGTGGTGTATAAGATAATGGAAGATGGTAAAGGCAGGTTATGGCTTACGACAAACAACGGTTTGTCCTGCTTCAATCCCGAAAACGGGTATATTAAAACCTATACGACAACCGACGGTTTGCTTGGCAACCAGTTCAATTATAAATCCGGATATAGATCGGCTGACGGAAAACTGTATTTCGGCTGCCTCAACGGATTTATCTCTTTCGATCCACTTACTTTTACCGAAAACGATAATATTCCGCCTGTAGTTATCACCGGCTTCCGTCTGTTCAATAAGGCCGCCAACGATACGCTCCTTAAAAAAAGTATAAATACGATTGGGGAAGTTCACCTGAAATATTACCAGTCTTCGTTCAATATTGATTTTTCGGTATTGAGTTACACGTCGCCGGAAAAAAACCGGTATGCTTATATGTTTGAAGGCTCCAAAAATGAATGGATATGGCTGACCGGCGAACACAGCGTAAGTTTTTCAAACGTCCCGCCCGGTAAATATGTTTTTAAACTGAAAGGATCGAACAGCGACGGAAAATGGAATGAAACCCCCACCCAACTGACCATCGTCATTCATCCTCCCTTTTTCAAATCGAATACGGCATACGCACTGTATGTGATGCTGTTATTGATATTGCTTATAGCGCTGACCTTTTATTCAAAAAAACAGCTGGACAAAAAAAACCAGGAAAAACTGAAATTATTTGAAAGCGCGAAAGATAGAGAAATTTACAATGCCAAAATAGCGTTTTTTAATAGCATCGCACACGAAATTCGTACACCGCTCAGCCTGATCAAGGGACCGGTAGAATATATTCTGGGAAATGAAACAACAAAAGAAGAATTATACGAAAACCTGAATGTTGTCGAAAGGAATACGAATCGTTTGCTTGATTTGTCGAACCAGTTGCTTGATTTCAGAAAGATGGAGAGTAAAGGATTTCGCTTGAATTATCTATATTCCAATATAAAACTTATTATAAATGATATTTATATGCGTTTCCAACTTTCGGCAAGACAAAACAACCGGAATTTCGAACTGCAACTTTCTCCCGAAAAACTTTTTGCCGACATCGACCGTGAGGCTTTTACAAAAATCATCAGCAACCTGTTTACCAATGCTATCAAGTATTCCGAAACAAAAATTATTTTGACGCTTGAAGATATCAAAGAAGAATCATTCTGCGTGAAAGTGGCAAGTGACGGCGCCGTGATTTCCGGAGATATGAAGGAAAAGATTTTTGAACCGTTTTTCCGCATAGGCGACGAAAAACGGTCGGGTATCGGGTTGGGATTGCCTTTGGCACGCTCGCTGGCAGAACTTCATAACGGAAAACTGTATTTGGATACCTCTTCCGGTCTGATGAATGTATTCATACTGCAACTTCCCGTCGTACAGTCTTCATCTTTTACTCTGCGGAAAGATGAAATGGAACAAGAAATTGCCGTCGCGTCGGAAGAAAAAGGTTTGTTCAAAAATAAGCCTACCGTACTTGTTGCTGAAGATGACAAAGAATTGCGAACTTTTCTTTATAATCAACTGAAAAAATCATATAACGTCGTAAAAGCAGCAAATGGCCGCCTGGCGCTTGACTGTCTGCAAAAGGAAAATATAGACATTGTAGTAACGGACATCATGATGCCGGAAACGGACGGACTGCAACTTTGCACCGAAATAAAATCAAACATCGATACCAGTCATATTCCCGTTATCATACTGACTGCCAAAGCCGATATTCAATCGCATATCGAAGGATTGGACACTGGCGCCGACGCTTATGTTACAAAACCCTTTTCAATAAAACACTTGTTTGCGCAAATTTCCAATATTTTTACCAATCGCAATAAAATCAAACAAGCATTCATCAACTCTCCTGACCTGAACACCGGAAGCATCGCTTTGACCAAAGCCGATGAAATTTTCCTCGAAAGAGTAACGCAGATAATTAATCAGTATATGCAAAACGAGAGCTTTAACATCGGGCAATTGGCGAATGAAATGAGTATGAGCCGTTCCAGCCTGCACCGTAAAATCAAGGCCATATCTGAACTGACACCCAATGACTTCATACAACTGGTTCGTCTCAAGAAAGCTGCAGAACTGTTGAAACAGGGGACTTTTCGTATCAACGAAGTCTGTTGCCTGGTCGGCTTCAATTCCTCTTCGTATTTTTCAAAAAGTTTCAAAAAACAGTTTGGAGTATCTCCCAAAGAATCCGGAAAAATATCATAAAGACATGAAATAGATGGAAGGTTTTATGATTTGCACGATGAACATGATCAAAGAAAATCATGTAAATTTGCATGTTTTTTTGAATTTTAGATAAAAAAAAAGGAAAAAATTTTTGCATAAAAAAAAAGTTCGTATCTTTGCCCCCCAAAAATGTACAAAAGACAACAAAAATAAAGAGTAAAACAATAGTAAGATGCCTACAATTCAACAATTAGTAAGAAAAGGAAGAGAGACTTTGGACATAAAAGGCAAATCTCCGGCGTTGGATGCTTGCCCGCAGAGGCGTGGCGTCTGTGTGCGTGTTTATACAACAACGCCAAAGAAGCCAAACTCTGCAATGCGTAAAGTGGCGCGTGTTCGCTTGACGAATCACAAAGAAGTGAACTCATATATACCAGGCGAAGGCCATAATCTTCAAGAACACTCTATCGTGCTTGTACGCGGCGGTCGTGTGAAAGATTTACCCGGCGTACGTTATCATATTGTTCGCGGCACATTGGATACGGCAGGAGTAGCAAGCCGTACGCAACGCCGCTCAAAATACGGTGCAAAACGTCCAAAACCAGGACAACCGGCCGTAGCGGCTAAGAAGAAAAAATAACCTGCCAAGTGTAGATAATAAGTAGATAAATAGTTTAGAGAGAGAATTAAAATATATTATAAATCTGTTTTTAAGTTTAATTTGGGAAAATGATTTTTTAGAAAAATGATGATCGGGTTGAGTAAATGATTCGGAGGAACCGTTGAAGACAATATAAATCAGCAGCCAAACAAAAACGAAAACAAAATTGTGAGATAAAATGAGAAAAATAAAGCCGAAAAAACGTCAGATTTTACCGGATCCAGTGTTCGGTGATACAAGGGTTACAAGGTTTGTGAACCATTTGATGTACGATGGTAAAAAAAATACGGCATTTGAGATTTTCTATTCCTCTTTGGAAGCAGTGAAAATCAAAATGCCGAACGAAGAGAAATCGTCGTTAGAAATATGGAAGACAGCGTTAGAAAACATAACTCCTCAGATTGAAGTTAAGTCCCGCCGCGTAGGAGGGGCAACTTTTCAGGTTCCAACAGAAATCCGCCCGGATAGAAAGGAGTCTATATCAATGAAAAATTTAATAGAATATGCCCGCAAACGCGGCGGCAAATCCATGTCCGACAAATTATGCGCAGAAATTGTTGATGCGTATAACAATCAGGGCGGAGCCTTTAAACGAAAAGAAGACATGCACAGAATGGCGGAAGCAAACCGTGCATTTGCTTATTTCCGTTTTTAATTTAATCAGGTAAAAAAATAAAAATGAGTAAATCAGACGAAATATTAAAATATACAAGAAATATCGGCATCATGGCTCACATTGACGCTGGAAAAACAACGACTTCGGAACGTATCCTCTATTACACAGGTCTTACGCACAAGATCGGAGAGGTACATGATGGAGCCGCTACTATGGACTGGATGGAGCAGGAGCAGGAGAGAGGTATTACGATCACTTCGGCAGCTACTACTACGTTCTGGAATTACAACAACGAAAAATTTAAAATCAATTTAATAGATACTCCGGGACACGTGGACTTCACGGTTGAAGTAGAACGTTCACTCAGAATCCTTGACGGAGCAGTGGCGGCCTTTTGTGCTGTCGGCGGTGTAGAACCGCAATCGGAAACTGTTTGGAGACAGGCAGATAAATATAATGTGCCTCGTATCGGTTACGTAAACAAAATGGACCGTTCGGGCGCAAACTTCTATGAAGTAGTTCGTCAAGTACATGATGTGCTCGGTGCAAATCCGTGTCCGATACAAATACCTATTGGAGCGGAAGAAAAATTTAAGGGAGTAATTGATTTGATAACAATGAAAGCTATCTTCTGGCACGATGAAACAATGGGCGCCGAATACAGCACCGAAGATATTCCGGCAGACCTCGTTGCAGAAGCGCAGGAATGGCGCGACAAAATGCTTGAAGTAGTTGCCGAATGTGACGATACGGTGATGGAAAAATATTTTGAAAACCCGTCATCAATCACGGAAGACGAAGTCAAAACAGCTATTCGTAAAGGAACATTGTCAATGAAGATTAATCCGATGATTTGCGGTTCGTCTTTTAAAAACAAAGGCGTGCAGACGCTTCTTGATGCGGTTTGCGCGTATCTTCCGAGTCCGGAAGATACGTCGGCAATAGAAGGCCGTGATCCTGATGACACTGAAAAAATAATAAACCGCAAACCGCTTGCGGAAGAACCTCTTACGGTATTGGTATTCAAGATAGCAACAGACCCCTATGTCGGTCGCTTGTGCTTTTTCCGTATTTATGCAGGCGAAATGAATGCAGGTTCATACGTATATAATTCACGTACAGGTAAAAAAGAACGTATATCAAGACTTTTCCAAATGCATTCAAACAAGCAGAACCCCATGGAAAAGATTGGTTGCGGCGATATAGGTGCGGCAGTAGGTTTCAAAGATATTCGTACGGGTGATACGCTTTGCAGCGAAAATCATCACATTGTACTCGAATCAATGGAATTTCCCGAACCTGTCATCGGTATCGCCATTGAGCCGAAAACCCAAAAAGACCTTGACAAACTCGGAACAGGACTTTCAAAATTAGCGGAAGAAGATCCGACATTCCGCGTCGAAACAAACGAAGATACAGGTCAGACGATTATTCGTGGCATGGGCGAGCTTCACCTCGAAATTATTATTGACCGTCTTCGTCGCGAATTTAAAGTGGAGTGTAATCAGGGTCGTCCTCTTGTTTCCTACAAAGAGGCTATCACTCAGAAAGTTGATTTGCGTGAAGTGTATAAAAAACAAACCGGTGGTCGCGGTAAGTATGCCGACATTATTGTTAGCGTAGGTCCGGCAGATGAAGATTTTGAAGGACGTTTGCAATTCGTTGATGAGGTGAAGGGCGGTAATATTCCGAAAGAATACATACCCTCGGTACAAAACGGATTCAATAAAGCAATGAATAACGGCGTACTTGCAGGCTTTTCGCTTGACAAACTAAAGGTTGTGCTAAGAGACGGTTCTTATCATCCGGTCGATTCAGACCAGCTGTCGTTTGAAATTTGTGCAATACAGGCATTTAAAAACGCTTCTCTGAAGGCTTCACCTGTGTTGATGGAACCTGTCATGAAAATAGAAGTAGTAACTCCTGAAGAAAACATGGGCGATGTGATCGGAGATTTGAATAAACGCCGCGGACAAGTAGAAGGTATGGAATCAAGCCGTGCAGGCGCACGTATCGTGAAAGCCAAAGTTCCGCTTGCAGAGACGTTCGGATACGTAACCGCATTGAGAACAATTACTTCCGGACGTGCCACATCTTCGATGCAATTCTCTCATTACGAGCAAGTTTCGTCTTCAATAGCCAGACAAGTGCTTGCAGAAATGCAAGGGCGTGTTGATTTGATAAAATAATTAAAAGAATAAAATATGAGTCAGAAAATCAGAATTAAGCTAAAATCTTACGATTATTCGCTGGTTGACAGATCATCGGAGAAAATCGTTAAGACAGTAAAGACTACAGGCGCGGTGGTCAGTGGTCCAATACCGCTCCCTACGCATAAGCGCATCTTTACGGTGAATCGCTCGACTTTTGTAAACAAGAAATCTCGCGAACAATTCGAACTTTCATCTTATAAAAGATTGATAGACATATACAGTTCAACGCCAAAAACGATAGATGCACTTATGAAACTGGAATTGCCGAGTGGTGTTGAAGTGGAGATAAAAGTGTGAAAATATGTGGATTGATATAGTTAATAGATGATTTGCAACTGCAAAAAAAAGATGAAAAAATTGATTTGAATGAAATTATGATTATGTTTTTTGTTTATTGTTTGATAACGGGTCTTTTTTTGTATTTTATGACAAAAAAAATTTTCTTTGAATTGCCGGAAGCAGGAAATGATTTACAATTAGTTTCTGCCGGTAGTCCGAATAAAAGTCACACAAGGGCGAATGTTCTTGTGCAGGGAAATCATTATATGGTAAATGAAAAAGAAATAGAGAAAGAAAGGCCGGAAGAATGTAAGATGCTAAATTGCAGACCGTTAGTGTCTGAGATAATAAAAAGCGAATTTTTTGGATCTAAAAATTCCTCCAAGAAAAGTTTATCATTCATTTCATCTGGAGGTTTTAATTTAGATCTGTTGAATATATAATTTCAAGAGAAAAATAGAGATATAAAAAAATGTAAATTATAAGTGAAATGCCAGGATTATTAGGAAAAAAAATCGGAATGACATCCGTTTTCAGTGCCGAGGGAAGAAATCTTCCATGCACTGTTATCGAAGTTGGTCCTTGTGTGGTTACCCAGGTAAAAACCTCTGAAAAAGACGGTTATAAGGCAATTCAGTTAGGCTTCAAGGAGAAAAAGGAGAAGCATACGACAAAGCCCGAAGCAGGTCATTTCAAAAAAGCAGGAGTAGCTCCGCAAAGATATTTGGCCGAGTTCAAGAATTTTGAAAATGAATACAAACTCGGAGATGTAATTACAGTCGATTTGCTGAACGAAACACAGTTTGTGGACGTAGTCGGCACATCGAAAGGAAAAGGTTTCCAGGGCGTTGTAAAACGTCATGGATTCAGTGGTGTAGGTGAGATAACACACGGTCAGAGCGATCGTCAGCGTAAACCGGGCAGTATTGGGGCATGTTCTTATCCTGCAAAAGTATTCAAGGGAACACGAATGGGTGGACAAATGGGTAATGTTCGTGTAACGGTCCAAAACCTGGAAGTAATAAAAGTGTTGACAGAACAAAATCTTTTAATAGTAAAAGGTTCGGTGCCGGGAGCAAAAAATTCAATCTTATTAATTGAAATATAATGGAACTAAGCATATTAAATAAAAAAGGAGAAACAACCGGAAGAAAGATTACGCTCAACGACGAGATTTTTGGAATTGAGCCAAATGATCATGCCATATATCTTGACGTTAAGCAATATATGGCTAACAAACGTCAAGGAACACACAAATCAAAAGAAAGAAGCGAAATATCGGGCAGTACGCGGAAATTAATTCGTCAGAAAGGTAGTGGCGGTGCGCGTAGAGGAGATATCAACTCGCCTGTGTTGGTAGGCGGTGGCAGGGCATTCGGTCCTAAACCGCGCGATTACAACTTTAAACTGAACAAAAAAGTTAAGTTGCTGGCTCGCAAATCAGCCCTTTCATATAAGGCGAAAGCCAACGAAATAACGGTGATTGAAGATTTTACAATGGATGTTCCGAAGACAAAAGAATTTGTAGCGTTCGTAAAAGACTTGAAACTTAACGGCAGAAAAGTTCTTTTGGTTTTGGCAGAAGGAAACAAGGCGGTTTATTTGTCGGCACGCAATTTGCAGACGGCAAAAATAATTACCGCTTCGGACTTGAATACCTACACGGTACTTGATACGAACAATCTGTTATTGACGGAAAGTTCGGTTTCGATAATAGAGAACATATTAAAAGCATAAAGAAGAAACGAAATATGGGAATAATCATCAAACCGGTTGTTACCGAAAAGCAAACAAAGATTACGGAAAAAAAACCGAACAGAGTTGGTTTCAGAGTTTCGCCGGATGCAAACAAATTGCAGATAAAGAAAGCCGTTGAAGAAATGTATAACGTCGTTGTCGAAAATGTTAATACAATGAACTATTCGGGCAAACGGAAAAGCCGCTATACGAAATCGGGAATCATAAATGGCCGTCAGACAGCATTTAAAAAAGCAATAGTAACATTAAAAGAAGGAGATACAATCGACTTCTTCAGTAATATTTAATAAAAAGAGATGGGAATACGAAAATTGAAGCCCACAACCCCGGGGCAAAGACACAAAGTTATCGGTGCATTTGATAATATCACTGCAACTGCACCGGAGAAATCTCTTGTAAGAGGAAAGAAGAGTACGGGCGGACGCAACAATACCGGTAAGATGACGATGCGTTATATCGGCGGCGGACACAAACGTAAATACAGATTTGTTGACTTCAAGAGAAATAAAGATGGCATTCCGGCAACAGTAAAATCAATCGAATACGATCCCAATCGTACATCACGCATAGCATTGTTGTATTACGCCGATGGAGAAAAAAGTTATATCATAGCGCCAAACGGCTTGGAAGCAGGTCAAACAGTGATGTCAGGAAGCGGAGCAGATCCCGAAATAGGGAATGCATTACCAATACAGGATATACCTGTCGGCACAATTATTCATAACATAGAACTTCGTCCCGGACAGGGAGCAAAACTTGTACGTTCGGCAGGTGCTTTCGCGCAACTGACGTCAAGAGAAGGAACTTATGCTATCATCAAGATGCCTTCGGGTGAAACGAGAAAAATATTATCCGCATGTAAAGCGACAATAGGAAGTGTGGGTAATTCAGACCATGCGTTAGAGAAATCAGGAAAAGCAGGTCGTTCGAGATGGTTAGGACGCCGTCCAAGAAACCGTGGCGTCGTCATGAATCCGGTTGACCACCCAATGGGCGGCGGCGAAGGACGCGCTTCAGGAGGACATCCGCGCTCTCGTAAAGGATTGTATGCTAAAGGATTGAAGACAAGAGATCCAAAAAAATCTTCTTCACGTTATATTATTGAAAGAAGAAAAAAATAAACTGATTAATTGACAAGAAAACTATGAGTCGTTCATTAAAGAAAGGTCCGTATATCAATATAAAGCTGGAAAAAAGAGTTCTGGCAATGAATGAATCGGGCAAGAAAACAGTGTTAAAAACGTGGGCAAGAGCGTCAATGATATCACCGGATTTTGTGGGTCATACAATTGCCGTTCATAACGGAAACAAATTTATTCCTGTGTTTATCACAGAGAATATGGTAGGTCATAAATTAGGAGAATTTTCACCGACGCGCATATTCCGCGGTCATGCCGGTAATAAAAAATAATAAAAAGACTATGGGTGCAAGAAAAAGAATATCCGCAGAAGCAAGGAAAGAAGCTGTTCAAAAAGTATCTTTTGCTAAATTGAATAATGTGCCGACATCGCCTCGCAAGATGCGTCTTGTGGCAGATATGATACGTGGTATGGAAGTGTTCCGTGCTTTGGGAGTATTGAAATATTCCAACAAGGAAGCTGCCGCAAAGGTGGAAAAATTGCTTCGTTCGGCAATCGCAAATTGGGAATCGAAGAACGAAAGAAAAGCGGAAACGGGAGAATTATTCATAACAACAGTAAACGTTGATTGTTCAACAACATTGAAACGTATGCGTCCCGCTCCGCAAGGACGCGGTTACAGAGTGCGCAAACGTTCGAATCACGTAACTCTGTTTGTTGATACAAAAACTGCCGTGAAAGAAGAAAAAGAAAATATTAAAGAAAGTCAAAATTAATTGCAGATGGGACAAAAAGTAAATCCGATAAGTAATCGTTTAGGAATCATCCGTGGATGGGATTCCAATTGGTATGGCGGAAAAAATTACGGAGATATATTATTGGAGGACAGTAAGATACGTAATTATTTAAATACCCGTCTCGCAAAAGCCAGCGTATCGCGCATCGTGATAGAGCGTACATTGAAATTGATAACAATTACGGTATGTACATCACGTCCGGGTATGATAATCGGTAAGGCAGGTTCTGAGATTGATAAACTGAAAGAAGAAATAAAGAAAATTACCGACAAAGATGTTCAAATAAACATCTATGAAATCAAACGTCCAGAATTGGATGCGGTGATAGTGGCAACCAATATAGCACGTCAGCTCGAAGGCAAAATAGCGTATCGTCGCGCCGTGAAAATGGCGATTGCTTCGACGATGCGTATGGGAGCGGAAGGAATAAAAGTTCAAATATCAGGTCGTTTGAACGGAGCCGAAATGGCGCGTTCCGAAATGTACAAGGAAGGACGTACCCCGCTTCATACATTCCGCGCAGACATAGACTATGCTTTGGCAGAAGCGCTTACAAAAGTAGGACTTCTCGGTATTAAGGTATGGATATGCAGAGGCGAAGTGTACGAAAAGAAAGATCTTGCTCCTTCGTTCGTAACAACCAAAGACTTTATGCGTAAAGGCGACAATCCGAGAAGCGGGGATAGAAACGATAAACCTTTCAAAAGAAGAAAAGGAGGCGAGAGAAATGAGAGAGGTGAAAGAGGTGACCGTGCCGAAAGAAGCGAAAGAAACAGAGAAAAAGCGAATCGTTAAAAAATAAAAAAGTCAGAAAATATGTTACAACCTAAAAAAACCAAATACAGAAGACCGCAAAAAGGTCGTGCGAAAGGTCTTGCACAGCGAGGCAATCAGTTGGCTTTCGGTTCGTTCGGAATAAAATCGTTAGGTACGAAATGGCTGACAGGTCGCCAACTTGAGGCAGCCCGTGTGGCAGTAACAAGATATATGCAACGTCAAGGACAGGTATGGTTGAGGATTTTCCCCGACAAGCCTATCACCAAGAAACCTGCCGATGTGCGTATGGGTAAAGGAAAAGGAGATCCGGAAGGCTTTGTAGCACCGGTAACGCCGGGAAGAATAATCTTTGAAATAGAAGGCGTATCCTTTGAAATAGCAAAAGAAGCATTGCGCCTTGCAGCACAAAAACTTCCGATCACAACGAAGTTCGTAGTGAGGCGAGATTATGATATTAACAATGAAAATGTGTAAAAGTCATGAAGAAAGCAGAAATTAAAAGTTTAAGCGATAAAGAATTGCATGAGAGAGTAGATGCCGATACGGTTGCATTGATACAGATGAAGATAAATCATAGTATTACTCCATTGGATAATCCTGCAAAAATCAAACAGTTGCGCAGAACAATTGCCCGTGTAAAAACGGAGATACGTCAAAGAAAATTACAAACAAACAATTAACAACGCCGATGGAAACAAGAAATTTAAGAAAAGAAAGAACAGGTGTCGTTCTAAGCAACAAAATGGAAAAGAGCATTACTATTGCCGTTAAATGGAAAGAAAAACACCCCATTTACGGAAAGTTTGTGAACAAGACAAAGAAATTTCATGCACACGATGAGAAAAACGAGTGTAATATCGGTGATACGGTAAAAGTTATGGAAACACGTCCGTTGAGCAAGACAAAGAGATGGAGGTTGGTTCAAATTATCGAAAGGGCTAAATAAAATGATACAACAAGAGACAAGATTAGTAGTGGCGGACAACAGCGGCGCAAAAGAGGCCCTTTGTATCCGTGTATTGGGAGGTACGCGCAGACGTTATGCTTCCGTAGGCGACATAATAGTAGTGAGCGTTAAAAACGTTCTTCCGGCAAGCGACATGAAAAAAGGCGCAGTTTCAAAAGCCATTATCGTAAGGACAAAGAAAGAAATCCGCCGTCAGGACGGTTCTTACATTCGGTTCGATGACAACGCATGCGTGCTTTTGAATCAGGCAGGCGAAATACGTGGGAGCCGTATTTTCGGACCGGTAGCGCGCGAACTTCGCGCAACAAATATGAAAATTGTATCATTGGCGCCGGAGGTGCTTTAAATTATGTAAAAAAGTTATCGTGATGAGTAAATTACACATAAAGAAAGGCGATATCGTCTATGTAAATACCGGCGAAGACAAAGGCAAGACGGGCAGAGTACTTAAAGTACTTGTCGAAAAACAGCGTGCCATTGTCGAAGGTATAAATATGGTTACGAAACATACGAAACCCAACGCAAAAAATCCACAAGGAGGAAGGGAAAAACAGGAGGCTTCCATTCATATTTCAAACCTGAATCCGCTTGACCCGAAATCAGGAAAGCCTACCCGTATAGGTCGTAAACTTGTGGTTGACAAGAAAAAAGGAGACAGATTGGTGCGTTATGCTAAAAAATCAGGGGAGGAATTGAAATAATGAATACAACAGCAACATTAAAACAGGACTATAAGGAACGTATTGTTCCCGCCCTGAAGAAAGAATTTAGCTTCAAATCGGTAATGCAAGTGCCTGTTTTGAAGAAAATAGTTGTAAATCAAGGATTGGGAATTGCCACAGCCGATAAGAAAATTATTGATGTCGCTATTGATGAACTGACATTGATAACAGGCCAAAAAGCTGTCGCAACCTATTCAAAGAAAGATATTTCAAACTTTAAATTACGTCGTAAAATGCCGATTGGCGTTATGGTAACACTTCGGCATGAAAGAATGTATGAATTTCTTGAAAGACTTGTACGTGTTGCTCTGCCTCGCATTCGCGACTTCAAGGGAATCGAAGGAAAACTTGACGGGCACGGCAATTATACGCTTGGAATACAGGAACAAATCATCTTTCCCGAAATAAATATTGATAATATTACCAAAATATTGGGAATGAATATTACCTTTGTAACCTCTGCGAAAACAGACGAAGAAGGTTATGCGCTCCTGAGAGAATTTGGCTTGCCTTTTAAAAACGCAAAAAAGAATTAAACTATGGCAAAGGAATCGATGAAGGCTCGCGAAGTAAAAAGAGCCAAATTAATTGCAAAATACGCAGTGAAAAGAGCGCGACTGAAGGCTGAAGGCAAATATGAAGAATTGCAGTCGCTTCCAAAAAATTCTTCACCCGTGCGTTTGCATAATCGTTGTAAGATCACTGGACGTCCGAAAGGATACATGCGTCAGTTTGGAATTTCACGTATCCAATTTCGCGAAATGGCTTCGCAGGGGCTTATTCCGGGAATTAAAAAGGCGAGTTGGTAAATTTTGAAGTATGGAGTTTTGAATATGGAAGTTTAACGCTCCTTTAACGGAAAAATAAATATTGTCCCGGCAGGCGGGATTAATTTAAACAATAAAAAAGAGATGACAGACCCTATTGCAGATTATTTAACAAGATTGCGCAACGCAATCAAGGCGCAGCACAGAGTAGTAGATGTGCCGGCGTCAAACTTAAAAAAAGAGATAACGAAAATTCTCTTTGACAAAGGATACATACTTAACTTTAAGTTTGTAGAAGACGGTCCGCAGGGTACTATAAAAGTAGCCCTCAAATATGACCCTGTAAATAAAGTGAATGCGATTAAGAAACTACAAAGAGTTTCTACGCCCGGTTTAAGAAAATACACAGGTCATAAAGACCTTCCACGTGTGCTTAACGGTTTAGGTATAGCTATTCTTTCAACTTCACAAGGCGTGATGACCGACAAGGAAGCGCGCGACTTGAAAATCGGCGGCGAAGTATTATGTTACGTTTATTAATGAGGAGGAAAAAAGCATGTCAAGAATAGGAAAATTACCGATAAAAATTCCATCAGGAGTATCTGTCTTGGAAAAAGACGGAATAGTAACAGTAAAGGGACCGAAAGGAGAACTGACACAAACAGTTAATCCCGATATAAAAGTGAAAATAGAGAACAGTACACTCACCGTTTCGAGACCCTCCGACAGCATCAGTCACCGTTCATTACATGGATTGTATCGTGCGTTGATAAATAATATGGTAACTGGAGTATCAGGCGGATATAGGAAAGAACTCGAATTGGTCGGAGTAGGTTATCGCGCTTCAAGTACGGGACAAGTACTCGAACTTTCATTGGGATATACGCACAATATTTATTTGGAACTGCCAAAGGAAGTAAAGGTTGAAACCAAAACAGAACGTAATAAAAACCCGCAAATCATACTCGAATCGAACGACAAACAACTGCTCGGTCAAGTATGTGCAAAAATACGTTCATTCCGTATGCCTGAACCTTACAAAGGCAAAGGAATCAAGTTTGTTGGAGAAATAATAAGAAGAAAATCAGGTAAATCTGCGGCTAAATAAGCCTCGTAAACAAGAGAACAATTATGGCAACGAAAGAATTAAGAAGATTAAAAATCAAGAAAAGTATTCGAGGTAATATTTCCGGAACGGCCGAACGTCCACGTTTGACCGTATTCCGAAGTAACAAGCAGATATATGCACAAGTGATAAATGATGTTCAGGGGAAAACACTGGCTTGGGCATCGTCTTTGAAAATCGCCGAAAAAGCAAACAAAAAAGAAATAGCAGTAAAAGTAGGCGAAATGATAGCTAAAAATGCTCAAGCGGCAGGTATTCAATATGTTGTTTTCGACAGAAACGGTTATCTGTATCATGGGAGAATTAAAGAATTGGCAGATGCCGCGCGTAACGGCGGACTTAAATTTTAAAAAGCAATGGCAATAAATAACAGAGTTAAATCGACCAACGATTTGGAATTAGGAGATAGATTAGTAGCAATCAACCGTGTTACGAAAGTAACAAAAGGAGGACGAACGTTCACATTTGCAGCTATTGTCGTTGTAGGCAACGGCAACGGCATCATAGGCTGGGGGCTTGGTAAAGCAGGCGAAGTAACTACAGCCATTGCAAAAGGAGTAGAAGCAGCGAAAAAGAATTTGGTAAAGATACCTGTATATAAAGGAACAATTCCTCACGAACAAATTGCCAAATTCGGAGGCGCTCAGGTGCTTCTTCGTCCGGCAACGCCCGGTACCGGAGTGAAAGCCGGAGGCGCCATGCGTGCCGTATTGGAAAGCGTAGGAGTTAAAGACGTGCTGGCAAAGTCAAAAGGCTCATCCAACCCGCATAATCTAGTAAAAGCAACGTTCGAGGCGCTCAATAACATGAGAAGTCCTGTGATGGTTGCACAAAACAGGGGCGTATCATTGGAAAAGGTATTTAAAGGTTAATAAAAGGTATTTAAAGGTTAATAAAAGGAGGAACAGGATGATGGCAAAAATAAAAATAACGCAAATAAAAAGCCGTATCGGCAGTCCGAAAGACCAAAAAAGAACTTTGGACACTCTTGGTCTGACTAAAATGCACAAAACGGTTGAGCATGAACGCACGTTGGCAATAGAAGGCATGGTGAGAAAAGTGAAACATTTGATTTCGGTTGAAGAATATTATAATTAAAGAGTAAAAAAACAAAGAGATATGAATTTATCAAGTTTAAAACCTGCAGTAGGAGCTACAAAAACCGAAAAAAGAACAGGTCGAGGGCCGGGTTCGGGATTAGGCGGCACCTCAACAAGGGGGCATAAAGGAGCTAAAGCGCGTTCAGGATACAAAAGCAAAAAAGGTTTTGAAGGAGGGCAGATGCCCATGCAACGCCGTTTGCCGAAATTCGGCTTCAAAAACATAAATCGTGTTGAATACAAGGCTATTAATTTATCCACGCTTCAACAATTGGCAGATGAAAAGAATTTGTCGAAAATAGGATTGGAAGAACTGCGAGACGCCGGTTTCATTTCAAAATCACAAATAGTAAAGATTCTTGCAAAGGGTGAACTGAAAGCGAAAATTGATGTTGTAGCTCACGCTTTTTCCAAAACGGCCCAAAAGGCCATCGAAGCAGTAGGTGGAACAGCAACAAAACTCTAAATTATCATGAGATTAATCAATACAATAAAAAATATCTGGAAAATCGAAGATTTAAGGAAACGCATCCTTATAACGATGTTGTACGTAACAGTCTATTTGTTCGGTACATACGTAGTTATTCCGGGTGTTGACCCAAAAGATCTTACCGGTTTGGCCAAACAGACAAGCAGCGGTCTGATGGCTTTGCTCGACATGTTTTCGGGAGGCGCATTTTCTAATGCCTCTATTTTTGCTTTGGGTATCATGCCTTATATTTCTGCTTCTATTGTGATGCAGCTTGTTGCAATCGTGATACCTTCGTTTCAGAAAATGCAACGCGAAGGTGAGAGCGGACGCAGGAAAATCAATCAGATGACACGTTATTTGACTGTAATCATCCTGGTAGTACAGGGTTTCGCCTATCTTACCAACCTCGAAATGCAGATGAGAGAAATTGGCGCTTCGTTACCTGCGGGTTTCTGGTTCAGGATACAGTCTATTATAATTATGGCTGCAGGAAGTATGTTTGTGCTTTGGCTGGGTGAACGCATTACCGACAAAGGCATCGGAAACGGTATATCGTTCATTATCATGATTGGTATCATTAACCGTTTACCGCAAGCACTCGTTCAGGAATTTTCATCTCGTATGAACGAACAGGCCGGCGGATTGGTAATGTTCTTGCTTGAAATCTTATTCCTGTTACTCGTCATTGCCGGCGCAATTATGCTGGTACAGGGAACACGCAGAATCCCGGTTCAGTATGCAAAAAGAATCGTAGGAAACAAGCAATACGGCGGTGCACGTCAGTACATACCGTTGAAAGTCAATGCAGCTAATGTTATGCCGATTATCTTTGCACAGGCAATTATGTTTATCCCGATTACGGTTTACGGAATGTTCAGCGGCGGACAAGTAAGTTCATTCTGGCAGGCTTTCATGAATAATACAAGTTTTGTTTATAATTTTGTTTTCTTTTTGATGATTCTTGCATTTACTTATTTTTATACTGCTATTACCATCAACCCGACACAAATGGCTGATGATTTGAAAAGAAACAACGGCTTTATACCCGGAATAAAGCCAGGGAAGGCTACAAAAGAATATTTAGATGCAATCATGGACAGAATAACATTGCCGGGAGCTATTTTCCTCGGAATCGTAGCTATTTTTCCCGCATTTGCCCGCATTGCCGGAATAAGCCAGGCGTTTTCACAATTTTTCGGTGGAACATCTCTGCTTATCATGGTAGGTGTTATTCTTGATACTTTACAACAAGTGGAGAGCCATTTGTTGATGCGCCACTACGACGGACTCCTTAAATCAGGAAGAATAAAAGGACGTTCAGGAGCAGTTGCCGCATACTAAAAACGAAAATGATTTATCTCAAGACAGACGAAGAAATAGAGTTGATGTATGAGGCAAATCAACTTGTGGGTAAAACACTCGGCGAACTCGCAAAAATAATAAAACCGGGTATTAATACGCTTCAACTTGATAAAGTTGCCGATACATTCATTCGTGACCATGGAGCAATTCCCGCATTTTTTGGTTACGGAGGATATCCGAAATCCATTTGTGCTTCGGTAAACGAAAACGTAGTTCACGGGATACCGTCAGAAAAGATCGTTTTGAAAGAAGGAGACATTATTTCCATTGATTGCGGAACTATTTTAAACGGATTTGTAGGCGATTCTGCATATACATTTCCGGTAGGTGAAGTTTCGGAGGAAACAAAAAGATTGTTACGAACAACCAAAGAGTCTCTTTATGTGGGTATTGCACAGGCCGTTATCGGAAACAGAGTAGGAGATATCAGCAATGCCATACAGTTTTATTGCGAGAAAAGACACTACTCTGTTGTTCGTGAACTTGTTGGACACGGTTGTGGTAGAAAAATGCACGAGGCTCCCAATGTGCCTAATTTCGGCAAGCGGGGTAGTGGAGTGCAACTGAAAAACGGAATGTGTATTTGCATTGAACCGATGATAAATCAAGGACGTAAAGAAGTCGTCTTTGAATCGGATGGTTGGACGGTACGTACAAAAGATCGTAAACTCTCCGCCCATTTTGAGCATTGCGTTGCGATATTACCCGGGAAAGCAAGGATATTATCGACATTTGAATATGTAGAATCGATAGCAGGAAAGGATTTTTAAAATATATGGCTAAACAGACGGCAATAGAACAGGATGGATTGATTATTGAAGCATTGTCAAATGCAATGTTTCGTGTAGAATTGGAAAACGGACATGAGATTACGGCGCACATCTCAGGGAAAATGCGTATGCACTATATCAAAATCCTGCCCGGAGATAAAGTGAAAGTAGAAATGTCTCCTTACGATTTATCAAAAGGACGAATAGCATTCAGATATAAATAGAAATAATAAAAAAACGATACGGATATGAAAGTAAGAGCATCTTTAAAGAAACGCACTCCCGACTGCAAAATCGTCAGACGGAAAGGACGTTTGTATGTGATTAACAAGAAAAACCCTAAATTTAAAGTACGTCAGGGTTAATGAGATTTATTTGAAATATTAATAATTAAATAAATAAATAAATACAAATACATAAATTACTATGGCGATAAGAATAGTAGGAGTCGATTTACCGCAAGACAAAAGAGGAGAAATTGCCCTGACCTATATTTTCGGAATAGGTCGTAGCGCGTCAAATTCGATATTGGAAAAAGCCGGTATCAATAAGGATATCAAGGTAAAAGATTGGACGGATGATCAGGCGGCAAAGATTCGTGAAATAATCGGCGCAGAATATAAAGTGGAAGGAGACCTCCGCTCGGAAGTACAACTAAATATCAAACGATTGATGGATATAGGTTGCTATCGCGGCGTACGTCACCGTATAGGTCTTCCATTAAGAGGACAAAGTACGAAAAATAATGCTCGTACGCGTCGCGGGAAAAAGAAAACTGTTGCAAACAAGAAAAAAGCTACTAAATAATAATTAAGTTATGGCAAAAAAAACAGTCGCAACAAAGAAAAGAAAAGTAAAAATAGATGCGTATGGGGAAGTTCACGTACATTCGTCTTTCAACAATATCATTATATCTATCACAAACAGTGATGGACAAGTGATAAGTTGGTCATCAGCCGGAAAAATGGGATTTCGCAGTTCAAAAAAGAATACCCCTTATGCAGCTCAAATGGCAGCTCAGGATTGTGCCAAAACCGCATTTGATTTGGGATTACGCAAAGTAAAAGCCTATATTAAAGGACCGGGAAACGGTCGCGAATCGGCCATTCGTACCATCCACAGCGCAGGAATTGACGTTACTGAAATCATAGATGTAACGCCGCTTCCGCACAATGGTTGTCGTCCGCCTAAGAGAAGAAGAGTATAAAAGTCAAATTTTGTACAAATAAAAAAGTATTACAAAAAACAAAAGTAAAAATGGCAAGATACATAGGTCCAAAAACAAAAATTGCTCGTAAATTCGGTGAAGCCATATATGGTGCGGATAAGGTATTATCAAAAAAGAATTACCCTCCCGGCCAGCACGGAGTGAGTCGCCGTAAAAAACCGTCGGAATATGGTTTGCAGTTGCGCGAAAAACAAAAGGCAAAATATACATACGGAGTGTTGGAAAAACAATTCAGGAACTTGTTCGAGAAAGCGTCACGTTCAAAAGGCATTACGGGCGAAGTGTTGCTTCAATTATTGGAAAGTCGTCTGGATAATATCGTTTTCCGTCTCGGATTAGCTCCTACGCGCGATGCTGCACGCCAACTCGTATCTCACCGACATATAATTGTCGATGGCAAGGTTGTAAATATTCCTTCTTATACGGTGAAATCAGGTCAGTTGATAGGAGTTCGAGAACGTTCCAAATCTCTTGAAGTAATAGCAAACGCACTCTCCGGATTTAATCACAGCAAATATCCCTGGATAGAATGGGAGCAAGCATCGTTAAACGGAAAACTGCTTCATCTTCCCGAAAGAGCGGATATTCCTGAAAATATTAAAGAACAATTAATCGTTGAATTGTACTCTAAATAATAGATTATGGCAATATTAGCATTCCAGAAACCTGACAAGGTATATATGTTGGAAGCGGACGCTTTCTTTGGTAAATTTGAGTTTCGTCCTCTGGAACCCGGCTATGGTATTACAATAGGTAATGCTTTGCGTCGTATTCTATTGTCTTCTTTGGAAGGCTATGCTATCTCATCTATCAAAATTGAAGGTGTAGAGCATGAATTTGCGACTATTCCAGGAGTTCTCGAAGATGTAACAAACATCATTCTTAATTTAAAACAAGTACGTTTCAAACGTGAAGGCGATGATGTGAAAGAAGAAAAAGTAACCGTTACCATTTCAAAGAAAGAAATATTTAAAGCCGGAGACATAGGAAAACAACTGACGGGAGGATTTGAAATCCTTAACCCTGAACTTAAAATCTGTCATCTTGCTCCCGATACTTCGTTTCAAATAGAACTGACTATCAACAAAGGTCGCGGTTATGTGCCTGCTGATGAACAATTTCAAAGCCCTGATGTTCGTGTGATAGCGATAGATTCAATTTATACGCCGATTCGTAACGTTAAATATACGGTTGATAATTATCGCGTTGAGCAAAAGACGGACTATGAAAAGCTCACAATCGAAATAACTACCGACGGCTCTATTCACCCGAAAGATGCATTGAAAGAATCTGCCAAGATATTGATTTATCATTTTCAACTGTTCTCCGACGAGAAAATTGCGGTTGAAACGGTTGATATTGAAGATACAGGCGAGTTTGACGAAGAAATTCTGCATATGCGCCAGCTACTTAAAACAAAACTCTCAGATATGGATTTGTCTGTTCGTGCACTTAACTGCCTCAAAGCAGCAGACGTGGAGACATTGGGAGAACTCGTTCACTATAATAAAAATGATTTGTTGAAATTCCGTAACTTCGGTAGAAAGTCACTCACCGAATTAGACGATCTTCTTGAGGGATTACACCTGTCATTTGGGATGGATATTTCAAAATATAAATTAGATATTGATTAACAATGAGACACAATAAGAAAATTAACCATTTGGGCCGTACAAACTCGCATCGTGAAGCATTGCTTTCGAATATGGCTTCATCATTGATCAAACATAAACGTATTTTTACGACTACGGCAAAAGCAAAAGCGCTTCGTAAATTTGTTGAACCCCTGATAAATAAAACAAAAGATGACACAGTTCATTCACGCCGCGTAGTTTTTTCGGAATTACAGGACAAAGTTGCGGTAAAAGAATTGTTTGCGGTTGTATCTCAGAAAGTTGCTAATCGCCCTGGAGGTTATACCCGCATTTTGAAAACGGGAAACCGACTTGGCGACAACGCCGCCATGTGTTTTATCGAACTTGTTGATTTCAACGAAAATATGTTGAAAGAAGCCAAGAAAACAGTAACCAAGACGCGTCGTTCGCGCAAGAAATCAACTGTTGCCACTGCTACAACAACCGAAACGGTCACTTCTCCCGAAAAGGAAGTCGTTGCAAAGAAAAAAACAAAAGTAGAAGAAAAGGCAGAAAAAATTATTGCCGAAGTACAGGATTCTGTAGGAGAAAAATCTGCTCCCGAAGGAGAGGATGTTTAAAAACATTTTTATAACATTACTGTGAAAGGTATTCGCTTGTGTTAAGCGGATACCTTTTGTTTATGTGCGACCTGCGGAGATACGGCAATCAGAGGAGGGGAAATATTATATAAAGTCTAAGAAGCTGTTTAAATTTTTTCACGAAATGTCAATAAGCAACTGAAAATCAGTTGGCTGGTTGAGATATATTTTGTATCTTTGTGATTATCAACAAAATAATTACAATATGGATACAA
>JAITJX010000079.1 GCA_031278765.1 Tannerella sp.
TCCTCGTTGGACATCCGTTAATTCCAGTTTTTTTATCTTTCCCATTGATACTGTCTATTATAATAGAACACAGAGAAAGAATAAATATTTCATATAAACTAATTATGAACATCTACTTAAAAAAATGTCTTGCAAAAATTTATAGAAAAGAGATGCACGATAATTCCGAATTATTTTTTAATTTTGCGAAGAAGTTGTATTAAAAATAAAAATTTAACCCCACTTAAAAAAATGAAACAGATTGTTTTTTCAATTTTATTAGCCGCCTTTACATTATTTAATATGTCGGGAGAAGGCAAGTTTAAAATTATGTTCGATAGTTCAAAGGAAGTGTCAGGCCGTAAATTCGCAGTCAGGGATATATCTCCCGGATTGCCGGACGACTGGACGGATTATAATTTCGTCGTACTTGAATTTAAATGTACAACGTCGCAACGTTTCCATGTCGGTTTTACAACGAAATCGGGTTATAACGAATTAAGGATAATGACCTATACGCCCGGCGCATGGGTCAGGATGGCTATACCGCTTAAGTTTTACCGCCAGTTGCCCGGTTCGGCTGTCGATCTGGCTGCAACATACAATCAGCCGCGTTATACGGGTTGGATTAATCTCGGCGGGAAACGCGGCCCTCTCGAAGGAGTGGATTCTATCGGGATACGCATGCGCGTACCGGTGAATGATCCCGAATTTGAAATACGTTCCATTTCGTTGTCTAAAGATGATCCCGGAGACGAATATCTGGGAGAGGTCCCTGCCGTCGATGCATTTGGTCAGTGGAATCTCGGAGACTGGGAAGGAAAAATAAAATCCCTCGAAGAGTTGAAAAAAGAATGGGAAGCGGAAGAAAATGAAACCGTCGCAACAGCGGCGTACAACTATTCCAAATACGGTGGATATAAACAGAAAAAAGTACGTGGAAGCGGATTTTTCAGGACAGAGAAAATAGACGGCAAATGGTGGTTTGTCGATCCGGAGGGTTATCTGTTTCTTTCGGTAGGGGTAGACTGTGTAAGCGCCGGAGGAGGAGGAAACGTCAGAGACCTTGATAAGCGCAGAAACATGTATGGCGAACTTGCTCGCGAAGGAATGCAAAGTAACCGGCGGGGCGGCTCTTATTCCTATGGCATGGCAAATCTGTCAAGAAGATACGGAGATAATTTCCGCGAAAAAGCCAATGAGATGATCATCAAACGCATGGACAAATGGGGATTAAATACTGTCGCAAACTGGTCGAGCGGGGAGGTGATTGCTTTGAACCGCAAAGCTTTTATGCTGCAACTGCGCGGTACAGGCATCAGCCCCGGTTTGATGGGGCTAACCGACGTTTACGCTTCCGATTTTGAAGAAAAAGCCGAAACGTCCATAAGTGAATTTGTTTCCGGATATAAAAACAATCCGTGGCTGACAGGCTATTTTCTTGGGAACGAACCGGCCTGGCTGGGACAGGAAGAACGCCTGTGTGAAATGATTTTGACGGGTGAAGAGAGGCCTATCAAAACAGAACTGCAAAAATTCCTGGCAGACGGAGATTCGGGCGTGAAACGCAGGCAATTTATATTTAAAACGTTTGATTCTTTTATTTCTACCGTCAACCGTTTGATGAAGAAATATGATCCGAATCATCTCAATCTTGGAATTCGTTTTGGAAGCGGACACCTGTCGCCGGAGATACTTGAAATTTGCAGGAAACATTTTGACGTTTTCAGTTATAACTGTTACGAACTGAAGCCGGACAACGATATGATGGACCGGGTGCTTGAACTGACCGGCCTGCCCATGATCATCGGCGAATATCACTTCGGCACGGTAGACAGAGGTATGGCGCAGTCGCTTTGGCAAGTCAATTCCCAGGAAGAAAGAGGCGTTGCATACAGGTATTATACCGAACATGCCTACGAACATCCCGGCCTTATAGGTACGGCTTATTTCCAGTGGTGCGACCAGGATTTGACAGGCCGTTTCGACGGAGAAAACTATAATTGCGGACTTGTGGATGTAACCGACCGCCCTTATCCCTTTCAGGTCAAAGCCATGATGGAAACTGCAAAACGACTCTACGACATCCATTCGGGCAAGATCCGCCCCGTAACGCAAGCGCCTGCAAAAGCCCGTGGGCATGGTTCCATCCCCGATATATGGTAAAGAACAGCAAATTCATAACAGATCTTTTCACGCCGGTTTGTGCATGTGATATGAAAATTTAACGCTAACTTTGCATCAAAATAAAAAAGCGAAAAAAATATGAAATACCTGTTGAAAAAAAATCTGTTGCTGCTTATATACATACTCTTCGTAATGTACTGGTATCTTTTCAGGAACAGGTACCAGGTTTTGTTTTTTCAGGAAGAGGCGCAAATGTTTCAATTTTCAGGGTCTTATTTTCAGCAATACATGAATCGTCCGTCCGGCATTAGCGGTTATCTTGCATCTTTCCTGATACAGTTTTTCCGGTATCCGGCGGCAGGAGGCTGCATTTATGCCGTTGTTTTTTATGCGTTGTATAAGGCGTTCCAATGCGTATTGAGAAAATTTTCCCTGTTTGAAAAATCGCTTTTTATACCGGCTGTACCATCTCTGCTGTTCCTTCCGGCAAGTACCCATATTCAATTTGATTTCGCCTCTCAGTTGTCGTTCATCATTGCGCTGGCCGGATTTGCAGTATTGACGGCGGCGGCGAAAAGGAAATATTATTATCTGTATGTTCCTGCGCTGACTGTATTGCTGTACTTGCTTGCGGGGGGCAATGTGTTTATTACCGTTGTGCTGTTTGTTTTTTATTCCCTGACATGCGGGGAAAAGAAATGGAAACCTTGTCTGCTTTCGACCGTTGTCTCTGCGCTTGTTCCGTTCCTGTTGCTGCATGTTGCTTACCCGGTTCCTTTCAGGGAAGCTTTTCTCGGCAGTACTCCGTTTCATAAAGGAAAGCCGGAGGGTTTGTTTCTTTTCTATGCTGCATCCTGGCTTTCGGTAGTCCTGCTTCCCTTTATTGGGATATTGTTCCGCAAAATCTGTGCAGGGATGGGCAGGTGGAAATATTTATTGGTGGCGGATGCCGGATTGTCTGCCATTGTTATCGGCGTTATTCTTTGGAGTTATAATCCGAATATGGAAAATGTTATTAAGATGATTTATCACGCCGAAAAGGAGCAGTGGGAAAAAGTCCTCACTACAAGCGCAGAGTTGCCGGCCGGTCATTATTCCTGCTTTTACGCCAACCTGGCTTTGCAGAAAACAGGCGAGATGGGAGAGAAAATGTTCCGCTATAATCAAACAGACGCTTCGGGTCTCTTCCTTGTGAGCGAAGACATGATTTCCTGTTATATGATGAGCGATTTGTTTTATCAAATGGGCGTCATCAACGAGTCTCAGCAGTATGCTTTCGAATCAATGATGGGTTTCATGGATATAAAAGAAGCGAATTTGCTGAACGTAAAGCGACTTGTTTCCTGCGCCGCCCTCCGGAAAGATGTCCGGCTGGTTTCAAAATATCAGGGCATACTTGACAAGACGCTGTTTTATGGGAACTGTGCGCAAAAATACAAAAGCCTCATGGCGGAAGACGCGCCATTAACCGAAAGCGGCGACACCGTTAATGTATTCGGGAAATCGCTGCTGATTTCCATCCTGAAAAACAATCCGCGACATAAAATGGCTTTTGAATACCTGATGGCTTACTATTTGCTGGATGCAGATTATGAGGGCGCCAAAAATTGCTTCGATACATATTATTCTAATTTTGATTACGCCAATATACCGACTCACTATGCGGAATTTTTAATATTGTATGCTTATATCAACAGAGCGGGAACTGATTTTTTTGAAAAATATCCGCTACCGGGGATCATGCGCGAAGATTTTGAGGCAATGAACCTCTTGCTGATGGCTAAAAGAAACAATAACATAATTAACACGCTGGAAAAACAATTCAAGGGTACTTACTGGTTTTATATCCAGTTTCCCCTGATTGCCAGTCAAAAAAAGTAAAAAACAAATGAACGTAAAACATGACTTGTCGGTCTATCTTATCATCTGCCTCATTACGCTTGTTTCGTGTAACGAGACAGGGCAATACGGCGCATCTTCCGATCTGCCGGATGTATTTCCCGATTATTCCGAAACCGTAATTCCATGTAATGTCGCGCCGTTAAACTTTTACATAAAGGGCAAGAGGGAGAAATACATGATACGTTTTGTAGCGGGCAAAGATTCGTTTGAGATCTATTCGCGCAATAAAGTCGTTATTCCCGAAAAACGGTGGAAAAAGCTGCTGTCCCAATCTTTGTACACTCATTCACGGGTCAGGGTAAATATCTGCCTCTTCGGAAAAACAAAAGCGACATGGGTTAAACGTCGAGATATAACCTTGACGGTTGTCTCCGATTCCATCGATCCTTATATCGTATATCGCCTGATTGAACCCGGATATCAATACTGGAGCAAAATGGGGATATATCAGCGGCATCTGGAATCATATAAGGAAACGCCCGTAATGCTGAACAGTTTGACGGATGCCAATTGCATGAATTGCCATTCCTTCTGCAATAACAATCCGCAAAAAATGCTTTTCCACTTACGCGCCGAACATGCCGGGACCATGCTTGTAACCGACGGACAAGTCAAGAAAATCGACACAAAGACGAAAGATAACGTCTCTCCGGCCGTATATCCTCGCTGGCATCCGGAAGGACGGTACATAGCCTTTTCGGTCAATAAAACATCCCAGACATTTCATACCTTCAACCGAAATCTGATCGAAGTATACGACAGCGCCTCCGATCTGATCATATACGATACCGAAAAGCAGACAATTTACTCAAATACGCTGATTCACTCTCCCAACCGGTTCGAGACTTATCCCGAATGGTCTCCGGACGGGAAATCGCTGTATTTTTGCAGCGCTCCGGCTTTGAAAATGCCAGACGAATACGATTCGCTGAAATACGATCTCTGTCGTATAGACTTCGATCCTCTGAGCGGAAAAACCGGAAACAAAATCGACACGGTGCTTTTGTCGTCTCAAATGGGCAAAAGCGTCGCTTTTCCGCGTATTTCTCCCGACGGAAAATATTTACTGCTCTGTTTGTCGGATTACGGAACATTTCCCATCTGGCACAGGGAAAATGATTTGTACCTTATAAACCTTCAAACAAATGCCTTGCGTCCCCTCACGGAAATAAACAGTACGGAAAGCGACAGCTATCATTCGTGGTCTTCGACCGGAAAATGGATCATTTTCGGCAGCCGGCGTATGGACGGGCTATATACCCGACCATATATCGCTTATTTGGAATCTGACGGACTGTTTGGTAAGCCTTTTTTACTGCCTCAGAAAAATCCGCTGTTTTATGACGACTTTATGAAATCCTATAATATTCCCGAATTTATAACGGGCAAAATAACTGTCGGCATACGCGAACTGGAACGCATAGCCAAAGGGAATTGAGGGGAAAGGTAAGGAAAAAAACCTTAATTGCAATCGTCTTGGCAGGAACGTTTTTTTATCGGGGAAAAAGACTCTTTGGAAAAGTGAATGGCTGGCCGATTGCGGATTTCATGTGAAAATCTAAATTTCTTCGAGCGCAAAATATTGATAGTCGCGCAAAAGCGTGGAGAGGAAAACCGTATCTTCGATGTCGGTATTTATCTTCAGGAAATCTTTTACTTTTGATGTCAGGAGGGTAATTCGCGCATGTCTGTTGCTGTCGAATCTTGCAAGCGCTTCGCTGAGCGTGTTTACCTGTTCGAGCGAGAGATTTTCGGCTTGCGGGAAAACAGGCCTGTAATTTTTACTCAAATAGTCGTATTCGTCCAGCGAAACATGGATACTTTTATAATCTCTTTCCTTGATGACCATCGTTCCCGCTGCAATATCTCCGAAACGCTGATTGTTTTTATTCAATAAAATGACCAAAATTCCGATCCAGCTCATCCAGACGTCAATAAAGAGCAGTATCCAGCGCATAAAATAGGCGGCTGTGTCAGGCGTTGAACCGTCTTGCATCACCACGCGCATCTTGAAGAGCATTTTGCCGGGCGACCGTCCGTTGTTGAAAACTTCCCACAGAAGCGAATAAAAAACGGCGGGAAGGTAAAAGGCAAAAAAGGTCAATAAAGCGGATTCTCCGCCGTTAAAGCCGATGAAACGGTCGAAAAAATGGAACATGCCGTACATGTACAGGAATATGATGATGTAATCAATAACCCGTGCAAATATCCGTTCGCCGACTCCTGCCGGCGTTTGCTCTATTTCGATATATTGACTGGTAATTATTTTTGTTTCCGACATGACTTTTTTGTAATTTCCGGCAAATATATTATTTTTGCCGGAAATAAATAACATTCCGATGAAAGAAGTTTCTTTTATTCGCAAAAATATTGAAAAATGGAAATCTCTCGAAGAGGTGGTTGATGCTTTTGCAGACCGCCATCCGAACGAGATAGCTGACGCCTATACTGCTATTTCGTCCGACCTTTCGTTTTCGCGCTCGCATTATCCTGCATCGCACATCACGAAATATTTGAACAATCTTGCTTCGGCGCTCCACAATTCGCTCCATAAAACTCGAAGAGAACATTTTTCGCGTATCCGTACTTTTTGGACTCAGGAAATTCCGCATATGATGTATCGGTCGCGGAAAGAACTGCTTCTTTCATTTATTGTATTTTTCGTCAGTGTATTGACAGGAGTTGTTTCGGCCATGAACGACGATTCGTTCCTGCGTCTCATATTAGGAAACAGTTATGTGGACATGACGCTTGAAAATATAGAAAACGGCGACCCGCTGGGGGTTTACAAAACATCTTCATCCCTGCCAATGTTTTTGACAATTACATTTAACAATATACGTGTTTCGTTTGTGGTTTTTGTATTTGGTTTACTGACCGGTTTCGGAACGGGATACATTCTGTTTTCAAATGGCGTGATGCTTGGCGCATTCCAAACATTCTTTTTCCGGCAAGGCGTGAATATGGGTTTTGAGTCCATGCTCGGCGTATGGTGTCACGGTACATTTGAAATTTCCGCTATCATCATTGCGGGAGGGGCCGGCTTTGCATTGGGCAATGGCTGGCTTTTCCCCAACACGTATCCGCGACTGTATGCTTTTAAACAGGGGGCCAGGCGGGGTTTGAAAATCGTTACGGGCTTGATGCCGGTATTTATAATTGCCGGATTCCTGGAAAGTTTTATCACGCGACATACGGAATTTCCAACCTTTATAAGGCTTTTGATAATACTCGCTTCGCTTGCATGCGTGATTTATTATTATCTGGCGCTGCCTTATCTGAAACGTAGAAATTATAAGACAATATAAAAAATATATTTTATGAACTACTTACCACTCAAAATCGAATTTTATCGCAAACGCGATTTTTCCGAAAAATTGAATGTTACTTTTCAGTTTATACGCGAAAACTGGAAACCGTTTATCAAGTTCACCGTCTATCTACTTTTGCCGATTTGCCTTATACAGACGCTCATAATGAATTCCGTTTACGGAAATATACTAAATTATGCTCAAACGAACGGTTCCACCAGCGTCAGCAACACGACTTTCATTATATACTACGGCGTTCTTCTCCTTTGTACAATCGCGGGAGGAACCGTTCTTTCCGCCATGGTTTACGCACTGATGCAAACGTACGAGCGCAGAGACGGCAGGCTTGTCGATCTTCAATGGAACGATTTCAAAGAACCGCTGATAAGAAACGCAAAAAGAAGCTTGCACCTCTTCGTTTTTCTGACAGTAGTGTTTGTGGCGATTGCATTTTTGGTCGGGATATTCATGGCAATTATCTTTGCTTTTTCAGGATGGTCTTCTTCGTTGATTTCGTTGATCATCGTAATTGCGATGATGTTTCTCATTTTTTTCGTGTTGCTCGTAGCGATACTTTTTGCAATAATGTATCCTGTTTATATTTTTGAGCCTGGCCTCGGCCTGTTTAGCGCCATCGGTAAGGCATGGAAATTTGGATTTGCAAGTTTTTGGAGTTTATTGGGTTTTACAATTGTAATTGCAATAATAGCCTCCGTACTTCAAACGGTTACAACGATGCCCTGGTATATTGTTACCGTCGTCGGCTCTTTATTCTCCATCCATTCCGATCCGCCCCTCACACAATCCATATTTTATAAATTTACCATCTTCATATTTGGCATCGTTCAATCTATGGGGAGCTACATTTCGTCCATCATCATGCTCACAGGGATTGCTTTCCAGTATTTTCACCTGCGTGAAAAATATGAGGGCGTTACGATTGAATCCAATATTACAAACTTTGGTGAATTATAATCATTCGGATACACAAGGCAAAAGATTTTTTCGATGACTTTGCTTGCGGATACAATAGTATATGACATAAAAAAGATTGCTGGATATCAATCCGACACGAATTATGATTACGGCTATCAATTCCAGGCGTCCGAACGTTCTATCTTGGAGATGATAAACGAGTGGTTGAACAGATTGTTACGCACTGTTTTCGGCGGAGAATTTGCCGAAAAATATACTTCTCCCCTCTTGATCGTTCTTTTTATTCTGGTTATCACAGCCATCATATATTTCCTGTATCTCAAACGTCCGGAACTTTTCATGCGCAAAAAGAAAGTTCAACCCTTCGGTTATAATATTGAAGAAGAGAATATCCACGAAATAGATTTCGATACCCAAATCGCAAAAGCCACAGAAACGGGCGATTATCGATTGGCCATCCGGTTTGTATATTTAAAAACGCTTCGCACACTTTCGGATAATAAGATAATTGACTGGCAGATATTCAAAACGCCTTCGGAATATCTCTACGAAATCAAGGGAAATGAATTAAAGAAACCTTTCAAAGAATTAACCGACAGATTCCTTCAAATTCGCTACGGCAATTACGACGTTTCCGCGGCATTGTATGAAACGATACTCGCGCTGCATACAGAAGTGGAAGGAGGTATGAAATGAAAGGCAGCCGACTGTATTTCGCAGTGATAATCCTGTTTACTGTCCTTGTCTTTCTGTTTGAACTGACAGCCCCGAAACAATTCGCATGGCAACCGACTTACGACAAGAATGACCGTGAACCTTTCGGCAGCTATGTTTTCGACGACGTGCTGTCTTCTTCCATAGACGACTACCAGGTTATTAACAAAACCTTTTATCAAATATGGGAAGAGGATTCAAACGCCGTTCCAAAAGCGTTTTTACTGACCGAAAACAGTTTTGATTTCTCGGAAACAGACATCAACTGTATGTTCAAGTTGTTGCACGTCGGCAATCAAATCATGATTTGCACCGACCGTTACTCCTACCTTCTGGAAGATATCCTCCATATAGATATTGAAGATACAGGATATTATGGTTCGTTTGACTATTACTTGAAAAGTAAAGGCAAACACAGAAACAGAGACAGAGACAGTATTTTTTCAGGTACGGATACGCTTCATTATGAGAAAATTTATGAAGTTTATCCTTTTGTTCATTCCGCAACAGTCAATATGGGGAAATGGGATAAGTTTTATGTCAAAGATACGACTTGTTTCGATAAAAACAGGGAAGATACCATTACATTCGACAGCATTCAAACAGATTCATTATATACAGCCGAATGGAGGCCGATTGTAAACGATTCGACAGACACGCTCGTTTTCGACAAACAGGGGCACATTCTTGCCATGAGGTTTCACGTCGGCGAGGGCGAAATGTTTATCGTAACAACTCCATTGATGTTTACAAATTTTGGCATACTCGACGAACAAAATGCTTCCTATGCTTTCAGACTTTTGTCGTACATGAAAGGCAAACCACTCGTCAGAATCGAAGCATACGGACGTCATGACGAAAAACCTTCGACGCCGTTGCGATATTTGCTCGTTACGCCGCCGCTCCGCTGGGCTATTTATACGACTGTCCTGCTGATTTTGCTGTTTATAGTTTTCACAGCAAAACGGCGGCAACGTATCATTCCCGTCGTTGAAACGCCACCTAACAGAACGCTGGAATTTGTCCGCCTGATTAGCAGCCTGTTTTATAGCCGGCACGACAATGCCGAGATCCTGAAAACAAAATATACTGTCTTTTGCTCGGATATTAAACGAAAAACAGGCATTGATTTACTTGAAGACAGGCAAAGCGACAACCTGTTTACACAACTTGCGGAGAAAATCGGTATGCCCGAAGACGAAATCAAACAGTTAATAAAAGAATTTCGCATGATACCTTATCAATATGATGTACCCGACGGTCAGTTGAAAGAATTAACGGATAAAATGAACAAAATCAAAAATCAGGCAGGAATCAGGATATAAAAAAATATAGATATAATTATGAATGAAGAAGTAAAAAAAATTGATATTTCGCTTTTTACGGAAAAAGTAAATCTGCTGAAACAAACTGTTGGAAACGTTATAGTGGGACAAGACCGGCAAATAGATCTGATACTTTCGGCCATCCTCTCACGCGGACATGTGTTGATAGAAGGCGTGCCGGGAGTAGCCAAAACGCTGCTTGCAAAAATGATAGCCAAACTGATCAAGGCCGATTTTTCGCGCATACAGTTCACGCCCGACCTGATGCCCTCCGACGTGCTCGGCACTTCGGTTTTCAATATGAAAACGAGTGAATTTGACTTTCATGCAGGACCGATTTTCGCCGATATTGTACTCGTCGATGAAGTAAACCGCGCACCGGCAAAAACACAGTCCGCCCTCTTTGAAGCGATGGAAGAACGCCAAACCACCATTGATGGAAAACAGCATAAAATGAGTCTTTTATACACCATCATTGCAACACAGAACCCGGTAGAACAGGAAGGTACATACAAATTGCCCGAAGCCCAGCTCGACCGCTTCATGATGAAAATCACTCTCCCTTATCCCTCGCTTGAAGAGGAAATTGAGATTCTAAACCGTCACAACGAAAATGCACAACTGACCCGGCTCGACGAAATTCAACCCGTTCTGACGCGCGAAGACATCTTGATGATGTTCGAACAAGCCGAAAATGTGTATATCGAAAATTCCCTCATCAGATACATTGCCTCGGTAATTCAGCAGACGCGCAACAGCAAGGTGATTTTCCTCGGCGCCTCTCCGCGCGCTTCGGTCGCGCTGATGAAATCGTCAAAAGCGCTGGCGCTGATCCGGGGACGTGAGTTTGTTACCCCCGAAGATATCAAACAAATAGCGCCTTTTGTTATGCAACACCGCATTCTGCTCACTGCCGAAGCCGAAATGGAAGGATATACGCCGCTGAAAGTTATTCAACGCCTTATCGAAAAAGTTGAAGTGCCCAAATAAATCCCTTATACATACTCCAAAACGTTCACCCATATCCCTTTATTAATGTATTTAACAAAGCGTTTTTACATCATCGGCATCCTGCTCGTGCTGCTTTTTGTAACAGGATATTTTTTTCCGATATTTTTCGCGGCGGGAAAATCAGCTCTTGCCTTTTTCACTGTGGCCTGCATCGTTGATTACGTCCTGCTCTGGCACAAGAAAAGAGTTGCCGCTGCAGAACGATACTGCACTCCCCGCTTTTCAAACGGCGATGAAAACGAAGTGCGACTTGTTGTTGAACATTATTATCCTTTCATTGTCAATATGGAGATAATTGACGAAATCCCTGTTATTTTCCAATGCCGCGACATTCTTTTCAAGACAAAACTGAAACCGGGAAACAGCAAAAACATCACCTACAAGTTGCGTCCCGTTAAAAGGGGGAAATACGGATTCGGAAATATCATACTCTACCTGTCGACTGTTGCGGGACTGATACAAAGACGTGTAAACAGTGGAACTCCGGTTGAGATCACCGTATATCCTTCGTACGTAATGCTTAACAAATATGAATTGATGGCTGTTCACAACAATCTTACGGAATTGGGAATTAAAAAAATCCGCCGCACGGGTCATAACACCGAATTTGAGTATATCAAGGAATATACCAAAGGCGACGATTACAGGACGATAAACTGGAAAGCAAGCGCGCGACGTCATTACCCGATGATCAATATTTATCAGGACGAAAAGTCGCAGCAGGTTTACAGCGTGATAGACAAAGGACGCATCATGCAAAACGCCTTTCATGGCATGACCCTGCTCGATTACGCCATAAATGCTTCACTGGTGTTATCTTATATTGCCATTAAAAAAGAAGATAAAGCCGGACTTGCCACCTTTGAGGCCGATTTTGGGACATTCCTGCCTGCCGATAAACAAAGCGGGCAAATGCAAAAAATCATGGAATGTCTCTATCATCAGGAAACTGCTTTCGGAGAAAGCGATTATTCGTCACTTTATGTGCACATCAATAAATACATCAACAAGCGAAGCCTGCTTGTTATTTACACCAATTTCGATACGGTCGTCGGAATGGAACGGCAAATCGAATATATACGCAAACTTTCCGAAAAACATGCAGTCCTGGTTATTTTCTTTGAAGATGGCGAATTAAAGGAATATGCAAAACAACAGCCTGATTCGATCGAAGCGTATTACAATCAAACGGTCGCCGAAAAATTTATTTCCGACAAACTGCTTGTTGTCGGCAAACTGCGGCAATATGGAATTTATCCCCTGCTCACCGAACCCGAAAACCTCTCTGTAAACATAATTAACAAATACCTCGAAATGAAAGCGCGGGGGATAATATAACAAAAGCCGCAAAACTAATAACAAATGGGGAAGCGCCGCAACGACGCTTCCCCGTCTTTTAAAAAAAAGGCAATGCTCCGTCTTAATAACGGTTTCTTTTGTATCCGCCGCCGCCGCCACGATTGAAACCGCCGCCGCTGCCGCGATTGTATCCGCCGCCGCCGCCGCGATTGAAACCGCCGCCGCTTCTTTCTGTTTTCGGACGGGCAACGTTCACGGAAATGGTCTTGCCTTCAAAATCCGTCTCGTTTAATTCATTGATGGCTTTTTGACCATCTGCCACATCAGGCATTTCCACAAAACCAAATCCGCGCGAGCGTCCGGTTTCACGGTCTGTAATAATATTAGCCGAAGAAACTTCTCCGTACGCTGCAAATAATTCCTGTAAGCTTTCGCTTGTTGTGCCGAAGCTTAGATTTGATACATAAATATTCATCTGTTTTTATTATTAAAATGTAAAAATATATTTGTTTTTATTGTTTTTCTTTATGCGGATGGATATGGAATTTAACGTTTTTCCTGTCGGTTTTGGAGAAGCGTCCGCATGTTTGTCCTCTATAGAGAATGTCAGCGCTGCTCCGTTATTTCCGGAATAACTTCGGACAATCATGATGTCTGTTTGTAAATACTCTATTTTCATGCCGCAAAGGTAATACATTAATTTAATATTATTGTTTATTCGACGAAATAATTAATTATACGTCTTCCCATCCAACGCCTGCAAGAGCGTCTTGACGCCTTTCCGCCTTTTGGCGCATCGCCAAAATAAAACCGCCTGATTCGCGTTATAAGTAAAAAAGAGTATTATCTTTGCAAAATGAGAAATAAAATAAATAATAACATTCTAATATCATTTGATAAATGAGAAATAACTATTGCGTTATAATGGGTGGCGGTATAGGCAGCCGTTTCTGGCCATTCAGCAGAGAGAATTTTCCTAAACAGTTCCTTGATTTTTTCGGCGTGGGACGTTCTTTGCTCCAATTGACGGTGGACAGGTTTATGCAGATGCTGCCGGTAGAGAACATTTATATTGTGACAAACGAAAGGTATGCCGATTTGGTCAGAGAGCAGTTGCCGTTGCTTCATCGCGGACAGGTATTGCTTGAGCCTGCCCGTCGCAACACGGCGCCTTGCATTGCATACGCTGCGTATCATATCAGCAAACGCAATCCTGATGCAAACATCGTGGTTGCGCCTTCAGATCACCTTATTTTGAAAGAAAATGAATTTTTGACGGCTGTTATGGAGGGATTTGACTTCGTTAAAACGCATGATGCGCTCATGACGCTGGGCATCAAGCCAAGTCGTCCGGAAACAGGTTACGGATATATTCAATGCAGTGATATTAAGGAAGGCAATTTGACGAAAGTAAAAACTTTTATCGAAAAGCCAAATCTTGATCTTGCAAAAGTTTTTATGGATAGCGGCGAATTTTTCTGGAACTCGGGCATCTTTCTCTGGAACGTAAATACGATTATGAGCGCTATTCACAAATATTTACCCGATATTTCATCACGGTTCGATTTGGGAGCAGACAAGTTTGATACGCCGCAAGAACAGGAATTTGTAAATCTTCATTATCCATATTGTCCGAATATTTCAATAGACTATGGAATTATGGAAAAAGCCGATAATGTGTATATGAAATGTGTTGATTTCGGCTGGGCGGATCTTGGCACGTGGGGCTCGCTGTATGATATTGCGACGAAAGATGAAGATAATAATGCGTTTTTGAAGACACGTGCGATACTTTATGAATCGGAAGATAACATCATTGCGCTTGGGAATAAGAAGAGGCTTGCCGTTATCCGCGGGCTTAAAGGTTATATTGTTGCAGAGAACGGGAATGTGCTGCTGATTTGCAAAAAAGAGGATGAACATCATATTAAGCAATTCATGGCAGATGCGCAATTGAAGTTTGGGGACGAATTTATTTGATAGCAGAAACGTGTCGCGATATGTCTTTATGAAGGTAATACAGCCTTTCCTGCTGAGGGAATTTTTCGATGGCGTAACGGAGGGCAGTTCGGGGCATTTTTGCTGCATATTTGTCAAGAAAAGCGACGAGCAGTTCTTTGTTGCGTTTGCCGGCTTCGCGAAGCATCCATCCGACGGCTTTGTGAATGAGATGGTGTTTGTGGAACAATAATTTTTTCGAGAGGGCAAACGTATCATTCAGGTCGTTGTTGCGGATAAAGGCAAGTGTTGAAACTATCGAGATGCGTTGTTCCCACAAATTTTTGCTTTCCGACATTTTGTATAATATGCTGCGGTCATCTTTATCAAGCAGGTATAAGCCGATTATTGTGGGGCACGTTAAGTCTGTCAGGTCCCAGTTATTGATGCGTTCGATGTTGGCGAGATAAAAATTAAATATTTCTTTGCGTTCCGTTTCTTTTGCTTTCTTAAACTGCTCCGTAATAATGGCAAGCGCACAAAGTCGGGCTTCATGAAAGTTGCTTTGCAGCAACGTGCGGATTTCCGTGGGCGGCGTTTTCCTGTTCGCTTTTGCTATGTTTCGGATATGTGGCACAACGACGCCGAGAAAGAGGTCGCCGGCGCCATATTCCCCCTGTCTGGTTTTAAAGAAACCGCTCAGGATTTTCGCTTTTTCGGGAGATGCGATTGATTTTAATTCATTCAGGATAAATTCTGCCGTCATATACTTTGATTTAAGCGAGAAAAAAACGCTCTTATCGTTTCGGTTATCTGCTTTTGAGTTTCGTCTGTCATTTCGGAATGGATAGGTAACGAGAGCGCTTCGTTGCACAAACAAACCGACTCCCTGAGATCGCCCGCAACTCGCGCCACCCATTTATAGGCTTCCTGTTCGTGAACAGGCAACGGATAATAAATCATTGAAGCAATACCGTTTTCGGATAAATAGTTTCTCAAAGCATCCCTTTTCCCGTTTTTCACCCGAATGGTATATTGATGATATACATGGTCGCTATACGGTCGTTTAACAGGAACGGCCAGATCGGGAAAATCTTTAAATGCGCGGTCGTACCGTCCGGCTATTTCCACTCTTCGTTCCGTAAATTTTTCGAGATGAGAAAGCTTCACATTCAATATAGCTGCTTGAAGCGTGTCCAGGCGGGAATTGTAACCGATAATTTTATGATGGTATTTGGTCGACTGACCGTGATTTGCAAGCATGCGAACCTTTTCAGCCAAAGCAGTATCGGAAATGAATATAGCTCCGCCGTCTCCGTAACAGGCCAAAGGTTTGGTCGGAAAAAACGATGTAACGCCAATATCGCCAAGCGTACCGAGTTTGCGTTTTCTACCATCCGAAAATTCGTAAGACGCGCCGAAAGACTGTGCATTATCTTCAATAATGAACAGGTTGTATTTGCCGGCGATTTTTTGAATCGCCTCAAAATTACATGCCTGACCAAACAGATGCACCAAAACAATGGCTTTCGTACGGATCGTAATAGCCCTTTCGATGAGCTCGGGATTGATATTAAACGTATCAGGTTCAACATCTACAACGACGGGCGATGCTCCAAGTGATGCAATCGCTTCAACAGGGGATATGTACGTAAAAGCCGGAACGATCACATCACTTTCCGGTCCTGCGCCAAGCGCCTGCAAGGCTATTCTCAAACCGTCAGTTGCATTTCCACACGGGATAACATGACGCACATCAAGATATTCCGACAATCTGTTACAGAAAATCTTTACCGCCTCGCCGTTTATAAAATTCGATTTCAGAAAAACGTCCTGCAATGCAACGTCTATTTCCGGCTTCAGACGAAGATATTGCCTGCCAAGGTCTGTCATTGGGATTTGCATATCTCGACGTTTTTATTTCACTTCGCTGCCGGGAGCAACCTCTTTTTGCGGCACGATTACCGACAAATCGCCGTTTGCATCTTCGGCCGACAAAATCATACCTTGAGAATCAATACCCTTCAGTTTACGCGGCGCAAGATTGGCTATAAAACATACCTGTTTTCCGACAAGTTCTTCGGGGCTGTAACTATTTGCTATGCCGGAAACGATCGTCCGCCCGCTGCCAAGTCCGTCGTCAATCTTGAATTGCAGCAATTTATCCGTTTGAGGAACTTTCGTACATTCAAGTACGGTTCCGACACGAATATCAAGTTTCGTAAAATCTTCGTAAGCGACGGTTGCGCCTGCAGGAATTGCTTTCTTCCTTACCGTCTCATTTACTTCTCTGGTAACAAGAAGCTTTTGGACTTGCTTTTCAATCGTCCCGTCTTCCAGTTTTTCAAATAAAAGTTCTGCTTTACCCAGCTGACGCCCTGATTCGAGTAAATCGACGGAACCCAGTTTATCCCACTTCAGGTGATTTATGTTAAGCATTTTATACAGTTTTTCGCTGCTGAAAGGCAGGAAAGGCTCAAATGCAACGGCCAGGTTGGCAGTGATCTGCAACGAAAGATGCAGTATCGTCCCTGTCCTTTCCATATCTGTTTTGGCCACTTTCCAGGGTTCCGTATCAGCAAGATACTTGTTTCCGATACGTGCGAGATTCATTGCTTCCTTTTGCGCGTCGCGAAAATGATAAGTATCAAGCAATCGTTCCAGCTCATCCTTAACATTTACAAATTCTTTAAGCGTATCCATATCATAACCGTCAAGTTTTCCGCAAACGGGAACTCTCCCTTTAAAATACTTCTCTGTCAACACCATCACGCGGTTAACAAAATTGCCAAACACAGCCACAAGCTCATTGTTGTTACGGGTTTGAAAATCTTTCCAGGTGAAATCATTGTCCTTTGTCTCGGGAGCGTTGGCGGTTAATACATAACGTAAAACATCCTCTTTGCCGGGCATATCTTCAAGATATTCATGCAACCATACAGCCCAGTTGCGTGAAGTAGAAATCTTATCGCCTTCGAGATTCAGAAATTCGTTCGCAGGCACATTTTCGGGCAAAATAAATGAACCTTCAGCCCGGAGCATGGTCGGGAAAACGATGCAGTGGAAAACAATATTGTCTTTACCAATAAAATGAACCAGCTTGGTATCAGCCTCTTTCCACCATTTCTCCCAATCGTCGGGTCGCAGTTCTATTGTATTTGAAATATAACCGACAGGCGCGTCAAACCACACGTAGAGCACCTTTCCTTCGGCGCCTTCAACCGGTACGGGAATGCCCCAGTCCAGATCGCGGCTGACGGCGCGAGGTTGCAATCCCATGTCGAGCCAGCTCTTGCACTGTCCGTAAACATTGGATTTCCACTCCGTATGCTCTTCGAGAATCCATTTGCGCAAAAACGCTTCATACCTGTCGAGCGGCAAATACCAGTGAGTCGTTTCACGCATCACCGGCCGGCTACCGCTGATGGCCGAACGCGGATTTTTCAATTCTGTCGGGCTAAGAGAAGCGCCACACGCCTCACACTGGTCGCCGTAAGCATTTTCGTTGCCGCAATGAGGACAGACGCCCATAATATAACGGTCGGCAAGAAATTGGCCAGCTTCTGCGTCATAATATTGTTCACTCGTTTTTTCCACAAATTCGCCCTTATCATACAGTTTGCGAAAAAAATCCGAAGCAACCCTCCGATGCGTTTCCGATGAAGTACGCGAATATATATCAAAAGTTATTCCAAAATCTTCGAATGATTTTTTGATAATACAGTGATATCTGTCAACAATATCCTGCGGCGTAACACCCTCCTTTTTAGCGCGCAGGGTGATAGGTACGCCATGTTCGTCCGAACCGCCGATCATCAAAACATCTTCGCCCTTGAGACGCAGGTAACGCGCATAAATATCAGCCGGAATATAAACTCCGGCCAGATGTCCGATATGAACAGGGCCATTGGCATAAGGCAAAGCCGTAGTAATTAACGTTCTTTTAAAATGTTTATTTCCCATTTTATCTTTTTTTTAAGCGGCAAATTTAAGGATAAAATCGCAAATATTGTACAGTTACATGATTATTCGTCACACACTTTTATTGCAAACAAGCTCCTTATGTACCTCCACAAGAACCTTATGTACCTCCACAAGAACCTTATGTACCTACACAAGCTCCTTATGTACCTCCACAAGCTCCTTATGTACCTCCACAAGCTCCTTATGTACCTCCACAAGAACCTTATGTACCTCCACAAGCTCCTTATGTACCTCCACAAGAACCTTATGTACCTGCACAAGAACCTTACGGACATACACAAGAACCTTACGGACATACGTAAGAACCTTACGGACATACGTAAACCCGCGTACATAATCCCGAAAGCAAATAATGGTCATTATGGAACAGGAAATTCGGGTTTTTTTTGGTAATCCGAATATTTATTCTTTACTTTGCTGCAAATCAACAGTGAAATTAATCAAAATTAACAGGCAATTATGAAAACAATAAGTTTGGAAATCGACAAAACGTTGGGAACTATTAGGAAAATGGATATAGAAGCATTGAAATCAAAGGCGCTTGAAGGCATTGAAATGCTGCACGAAGGCAACGGCAAAGGGAGTGATTTTCTTGGCTGGCTTCATCTTCCGTCTTCGATCACGGAAACGGAATTTCAGGATATTGAGGAGACGGCAAATAAACTGCGCCAGTGTGAAGCTGTCGCCGTCATTGGAATCGGCGGAAGCTATCTTGGCGCAAAAGCGACGGTTGAAGCGCTAAGCGACAGTTTTGATCTGCTAAAGAAAAAACGCACTCATCCGACGCTTTTATATGCCGGTCACAATATCGGCGAAGACTATCTTTCCGAATTAAGCAGCGTGCTGAAAGGAGTGAAATTCGGCATTATAAATATTTCAAAATCAGGCACCACTACCGAGCCGGCCATCGCTTTCCGCATACTGAAATCACTTCTTGAAAGAAATGTCGGCAAAAAAGAAGCAAAAGAATTGATTGTGGCAATTACCGACAAAGCCAAAGGCGCTCTCAGAACACTGGCAGAGAAGGAAAGATATAAAACGTATGTGATTCCCGACAATGTAGGCGGAAGGTTTTCGGTACTGACGCCGGTTGGACTGCTGCCGATTGCCGTTGCGGGGATTGATATTCGCGAGCTTGTGAAAGGGGCGAAGGATATGGAGAAGGCGACAGATATAAAAGTTGCGTTCGAGCAGAATATATCCGCCATTTATGCCGCAACCCGCCATGCGCTGTATAATAAGGGGAAAAAGATCGAAATTCTTGCAAATTTTCATCCGAAGCTTCATTACCTTGCCGAATGGTGGAAGCAGCTTTACGGCGAAAGCGAAGGGAAGGAAAACAAGGGAATATTTCCTGCTTCAGTGGATTTCACAACTGATTTGCACTCCATGGGGCAGTGGATTCAGGAAGGTGAACGTATTATTTTTGAAACAGTCCTGTCGGTAGAAAATCCTGACAGCATACTGACTGTCCCCACAGAGAGCGAAGACCTTGACGGGTTGAATTATCTTGCTGGCAAACGTATTGACCGGGTGAATAAAATGGCTGAACTCGGCACGCAAATGGCGCACGTTGAGGGCGGCGTTCCCAACATCAGAATCACGCTTCCCAAACTTGACGCTTATTATTTGGGACAACTGTTGTATTTCTTTGAAAAGGCCTGTGGCATTAGCGGCTACATGCTTGGCGTCAATCCTTTTGACCAGCCCGGTGTTGAAGCATATAAGAAAAACATGTTTGCACTTCTCGACAAGCCCGGTTTCGAAAAAGAAAGTCAGGCGATCCGGAAAAACTGAAATAATATTACCCGGATGGTATGTTTTGGTTTGCAGGCGCTGTTGTTATTTCAGCGCCTGTTCAATGTCGGCAAGCAAGTCTTCGGTTGATTCCAGACCGATAGAGAGGCGTATGGTTTCCTGACGCAAATCCATTTTTTTGCGCTGTTCTTCCGAGAAGGTGCCGAAAATAGTACTCGAAGGGTGGATTGCCAAAGTTTTGTTGTCGAAGAGGTTCGTTGCCCTGCGAATGATTTTGAGTTTGTCGATGAAGTCAAAGCAGGCTTGGCGCGAAGCAAGGTCTATCGTCATCATTGCGCCGGGAGCAGCGCCGAACTGCTTGTTGCTTATTTCATGAAATCTGTTGTCTTTCAATCCTGTGTAATTGACGGATATTATTTTGTCTGACTTTTTCAGCAGGCTTGCAAGTTCGAGACATGTGGCAGCCTGGCGTTCATAACGCAATTGAAGCGTTTCAAGTCCCAGCGACTGCATATATGCTGTTTGTGGCGACATGTAAGCGCCCAGGTTCCGGTGTATTTCCCTGCGCAAGCGTTTTGTAAAAGCTTCTTTGCCGAAATTGTAATACCATTTTTGAAGAGGAAGGGATTTTTTCCAGTTAAAAATGCCGTAATCAATGATCAGTCCGCCAACAGTCGTTGCGCCGCCGGATATGTATTTTGTACTCGAAACTATTTCTATGTCCACGCCAAACGTGCGGGCGTCAAACGAACAGAAAGGAATAATCGTAGTATCGGCAATCAACGGTATGCCGGATTTATGGCATATAGTGGAAAGCGCTTGCAGGTCGGCTATTTCAAGTTGAGGATTGGTGATTATTTCGAGAAAAACGGCACAAGTGTTATCGTCGGTCAGCGACTGTACCTGTTCGAGGTCTGTCAAGTCGCAGAAGCGTATTTCAATGCCGAAATTTGCCAGAATACTTGAAAGGAAAGTATAGGTGTTCCCAAAAAGATGAGGCGAAGTAATGATATTACATCCGGTGGAGGCAATCGATATTATCACGTTAGCAATTGCCGCCATTCCCGAATTAACGGCAGTAGCGCTCATGGAATCAGTGATATTTTTAACTCTGTTTTCAAAATACCTGACTGTTGGGTTGTCAATGCGCGAATAGTAATAATCATTTGACAGTCCGCAAAATGCCTCTTCCATTTCTTTTGCCGTTTTAAACTCGAAAGCGACGGAATTATATACCGGCATACTCAATGCACCGTAAGTATCAGGCTTCTCGTATGGCATGTTAAGTAATTTTGCCTCGAAATTTTTGTTTTTCTTGTCCATAAAATTTAGTTTTACAAGGCGCAAAGGTAATAAAAAGATTTAAGATTAATCCCTAACTCCGCTCAAGTTAGGAAGTCTATATCGATTTTTGCGAAAAGCCTTTGCATTTTTTTTGTAATTTCGGATTGAATCCATTGCCCTCTAATCTTCATTTTGTAAATAG
>JAITJX010000189.1 GCA_031278765.1 Tannerella sp.
TCCATAGTCATAATATTCATATAAATTTCTAATAACTTCGGGTTGTTTATGGGAGAACCAACTAATATAACCTTATTATCTTTATCTAATAAAAAAGTACGATATGGAAGAGGCGGAAAGTGGTTTAATTTGTCAAAACTATTATGTTTATCGTAAATAATGGGATAATCAAAATACAATAACTCATATCCCAAATCGGCATAGTTAGGTAAATGTATGACAAACAAAAAACCAACATCTATACTGTCGAGCTTACATGTATTTATTATCTGTTGCCATTGGGGGATTCCAAGTTGGCAGCTTGTACAGCCTGCAGAATCGGCATACGTTAATATTTTATATGGTTTATCCCATAATTCCGGACACATGGTGTCCCGTCCCATAATCTTATATTCTATTTCTTGCGGGAGAATAATTTCCTTACCATACCATTGCCGAACAATTTCTCTTGATTTATTTTCTCTTGGAAGGCTGCTCAAAACAAAATAAACAATAAGGCAGATAACAGCAATAATAGCACCACCACACAGTTTAAATAATTTGTTTTTCATTTTGTCGTTATAACTAATTTACTTTTTTTATTATCCATTATTAATACGGAAACACTATTGAAATAAGCAGGATTTAAATCGTTCCACTCTTCTTTTGGCAGTGGCTTTCCATTAACCTCAATTTCATCGACTTGATTGTGGAGCGCCGAGTGCGTAGTTGGAACCATTTCTATTATTTTTACCGGATTATCTGTAATCTCCATATTTAACCACCGATAACCTGTTTTTTTGAAACGAACAATAGAACCTTTTTTTACATTTGTAAGTTGAAATGTCCCATTTAAATGATTCTTCATTCCGACAGTATCCTTATCTACATAAATCCGGACGTTCGGCAATGGCTTTCGCGTAATACTGTCAATGATCACAGATTGATACGTAAGTGGGCTTTGACTGTAGCCTGGCAATATACAAACCATGCTACAATATACAAAGCAATATAAAAATTTCTTCATCGTTTTTACAGTTTAAATTGTATAATTCCATATTCTCCATCGCTGTTTAGCGCCGTTGCATAAACTTGATTGTTTATTTCATCCACACAGAAAGTTTTAATTTTATGGTCGGTTTCGAGTGTCTTTATGTAATTTCCTTGCCAGTCAAAAACGACAATGTAATGACCGCAGGCTGCACTATTGTTTTCGCTATATGTTTGCCCTGAAAAAAGCATATAACAATAAGCGGCTGTTCCCTGTGCCCATGTATAGTTGATAGTACAATCATCCTGAATGACTAACTGTCCGGGATATCGTGCCTTAATGGTATTCGAAGTATATTCTTTTAATAAGACGAATTCTTTTTCATTGACTTCGTAAAAAGAAAGATGGTCACAAAGTAAGCAACCAACAGCAAATTGATTATTTTCCGGATTAGTACAAGTATTTCCCTGATACAGGATGCGTGCCGCTATACGATCCATCTCTTCACCGTCGAAAGGATAAGTTACGCCTGCATGGAAAAATTCCCCCTGTAAGTTATACAATCCGAAACGTCCTTTATCATAAACGGTTTCACCAAGATAGTAATCTTTCATCTTTTGAATTTTAGACGGTCTCCACTTCGAAGACGGCGATGAAAATGACAAGGTGGTGGTTATTTTTAATTCCGGCATATCAAAAATATTAAGTGTGGCTGTATTGCGCTGGTAAGTATATAATCGATTGCCTTGAGAATATGAAAATATATCCAACGGCGCTATGGCCTCGCCGGGACCATTCCCTTCCGAAACATAACGCCCAATGAAATGATTGTTTTTTATATCATATACAGACATCAACTTGTTATCGTAGCGATCATAATATATTAACAGCGTATCCTTACAAGTAATTGAATGGGGATTCCCGATAAAATGATCAATAGATAAAAATTCACCTTTAATTTGTATCACGTTTTGTTTATAGTTTACACTCGTAGTGCTACCACTACAGGCTAAAAAACAACACGAAATAATCAGACAAAAAAATAAGACGTTGTTTGTTTTCATAAAAAATTATTTATTTGTAATGTTTAGCCCTAATTCAATCCTCTAAAATATTTTACAGTAATTATTAAAACATAATTGAACAACGACAAAAATCAAAGTACATTCCACCGATTTCTATCACACAACAATGGTTGCCAGCACAACTAGTGGAACACCCACCACAAGCAGCACCAATTTCACTGCCTAACGCTTCCACATTCGCCAACGCAAGGTCGGATAACAGATTTTCACTTTGTGAATTCATATTCACATTTACCGCAGCCAAAGCGGCTATTACGATGGCGGCTATTCCGCCTAAAATCATTTTTTTCATATTTGTATTTTATTAAATCGCCTACGTTATTTAAATTTTTATTTTCGGCGAAGTTCTTTGCCTTTTTAGTTGTTTATTTGTTGTGTTTCGTTCAACCCCCGAAGTTGGTAAAGAAAGCTAACTTTTGCCGTCATCGGGTTGTACGCTCAACGTGTCCTGCACTGTGCCGGCGCTGTTGAGTTGTTAAAAATTATGTACCTTTGTTACACTCCTCCTTTTTATTTTTTGGAGGGACGCGGGGCGGGAGTTGTTACATCTTAGTAAGGAATTGCAACTTTCCGCCCTTTTTTGTCCCACAGATTATACAGCTTTTTTCAAATTACACAAATTATTTAATTTTTTTGTTCTTCACGCTCATTCCGGCAGCTGGAATACAAACAGCGGATCGTCGTCGTGGGTGGACAGGAGGTAGAGCTTGTTGTGGGGCTCGTCCACCGTGAAATAACCCCAGTGGTCTAATTTGTATTTACGCACCGGGTTGCCGTTCCAGTCATACTGTTCCATGTAAATGTAATAATTATATTTATCCTTCAGTCGCCGCTGTTCCTGATACAACGCCACCGGACTGCGCCCGCTGTACATAAAATACACATAGTGTTCGCCGGCGCAGGCGCCCCAGTAATGCGTCACGTTGTTGTCCAATCCGTCGGCGATGCGTAGCGAGCTTTCGTCAAACTGCTCCTTCTCAAAATTAATTGTTCTTACGGTTTGAGCATCCAAATCCATAAACTTAATTATTTTAAAATATTTGTAGGCGTACGCCATCCGGTTTTGTTTTGCATTCACTACAAAATCGCCGATGTACGAAAATCCCGATTTCATTTTCGGATCCAGCCCCAAATTATATACCTCTTTCACATTTACCGAATCGCCTGCTGCCGTGGTGCGGAAAATGCTTTTACCCGTAGGGCTGGTTTCTACATAGATAAAATCGCGAGGATTCAGGTTAACCAATTGTTTATCGCTGGCAAACTGTTTCTTTTTTAGCGGCGAAAGGGAAAAAGGATAAGGTATCACGTCCCCCGATTTATGGTATTGGTAAAGTTTTTGATTGGTGCTTTCAAATATATAGCACAGCAAGGAGGTGTCCGCAGCAGGAACAATATTGGGATAGACAAATTCGTCGGGACCCTGCCCATACGATGCCTTGCCGTATTTGACAAACTTTCCGTTGGGCAGCGAGAATTGCAGCAACGGATGTTCGCCCAAATTTTTCACAACCAGTATCTCGTCTTTTATCAGCAATTCGCTTTCGCTGGGCTTGAAAATAACCGCTTCGTCTATCAGCTGTGTGCCCGCAAGATTTACCTCCTCGCCAAAAGGCGTCTTGTTTTTGTAATACACTTCGCCTGCTTCCAGCGGCAAAATGGTTGTTGTGTCCGGCGAAACATCACTGTTTGTCGCCGGTTTGCCCCGGTTTACGCACGAAATGCAGCAACCCAAAAACAATAATACAATAAACGATAAATTTCTCATAATTCTTAATTCATAATTCATAATTCTTAGTTAATAACTCTATTTCTATAAATCCGCCAATACACCAGCGGTACAATGAACAGGCTCACCAGCGTGCCAATGACCATTCCGCCAATGGTAGCAATGGCAAGCGGTTTTTCGAGTTCCGACCCCATGTCGCCACTAAACAGCAACGGCGCCATGCACACAATTGAGGTCAGGCTGGTCATCAGGATGGCTTTCAAGCGACGGCGACCGGCCTCGTGGATGGCGTCCATCAACGGGTATCCCTCGCGCAGCAGGCGGTTCATGACGTCTATTTTCAGGATGCTGTCGTTGATAATAATCCCGCACGTTACCACAATCCCAATAGCCGACATCAGGTTGAGTGTGTGTCCGCATACCATTAATAAGCCCAATGCCGCCGCTATGTCCACCGGAATTTCGATCAGCACAATCAACGGCTGCACAAAACTTTCAAACTGTGCCGCCAGGATAAAATACATCAGCAAAATAGAAATAAACAGGATAATCATCAATTCGTTTATCATTTTCCGGTTGGAGAAGAAGCTGCCCGAGAAGTCAATATCCCAGCGGTTATCGCGGACGGCGCTTTGTTTGGCGGCGTCCATAATGGCTTCCGCTTGCGAGGCAGTGTAAAAATGCAGCGGAATATATTCCCCGTTTTTGCCGGCCACAATGGTTTTCAGGTCTTCCGCCGGCGTGGTGGCGACAAATACGTTAAGCGGCATCCGGGTTGTTTCGTTTTCACGTACTACCGTTATCATCGTGTTGTCAATGACCTCGCGTATGCTTTGCTCTTCGTTGCCCAGCACGATGGGTAAGTACTGCTGGTAGGAACGCAGCACGGAAAAATTATTTTCCCTGAATCCGGTCTTCAGCGCCCGGTAAACGTCGTTGTACGACACATGATACAGCAAAAGTTTCTCCCGGTCGATATGCAGGTTGAGCTGTTTCTGAAACGCTATGCTTGCCGGCGCATTGCCGGTTGCCGACCGCAATCCGTCAGCGATCTCGCGGACAGCTTCCGCATCAATCGCCATACTTTTGTTCCGGGTATAATATTCCACCGTCAAATCCGGCTCGCCGGTAGTGAAAATTTTCTCAAAGACGGTGCTTACCGGCGAAAATGAAACCAGCGCACCGGTATGGTTTTTTGAAAAATAACCGGCGATCCGTTCCTTGATTCCTTCGACGTCCTTTTTTTGCGGCGTTTTCAAGTAGAGCTGACATTCCGAAGAAGTTTGTTCCTGCTCCCTGTTCAGCAGGTATTGCTGTTGGGCAATCAGCGCGGCATGTTCAACGGTATGTTCATCTAATGCGGCAAGCAAAAGTTGCGTCCGTTCCCTGTTTTCCCGAACGTGTATTTCCTCGTTCCATTCAATACTCACCAGCAGTTCGTTCCGGCTGATATCCGGCATTTTTTCCTTGGGAATGAATGTAAACAGCAAAAAGCACAACGGGAACACGCCAATCAGGATGAGCGTAACCAACCATTTATGCGAAAACGTCCAGTAAATACCGGCGTCATACATCCTGTTGAGCAACGACAGACGGGCAACCGTTGCCGGTTCGCTGGAACGGTGCGAAGAATAACCGTGCGTCTTTGAACGTTTAAACACTATGCGGTATAATACCGGCAGCAGGATAATACCTGCCACGTAGGAGACCAGCAGCCCCACAGTAACCGAAAAAGCCTGGTCGGAAAAAATAGCGCCGGCGATGCCGCTAAGAAATATCAGCGGCACAAATACGACAATGGTCGTAAACATGGAACTCAGCATGGGCGCCATCACTTCATTGGTACCCTTGACACAGGCGTCTTCAAGGGATGCTTCTTTTTGCCGGTATTGCCCGATGTTGTCGGTTACGATAATGGAATTGTCGATCATCATGCCCAGCGCCAGAATCAAGCCGGTCAGGGAAACGACGTTCAGCGAAATGTGGCACAAATAAAAAAACAGCAGGCTGATGATCAGTGACACAAACATGCTCAGCCCGATAATCAGCGGCGATTTGATGTCGCGCATGAACACCGCCGACACCAAACAAACGAAAATAAATGCAATGATGAGGTTTTGTTGCAGGTTGGAAATCGTAGAATCCAGCAATTCGGTCTGGTTTTGCGACACGCTGAAATCAATCTCCGGATAGCTCCGGCGGAAATGGTCGATGAGTTTTTCCAGTGCGTCTTTCATGTTCGCCATGTTTTCGTCGGCTTGCTTGATAATGGCCAGCGACACGGCGCGTTTTCCATTATACAGCGCCATTCCTTTCTCCTTTTCCGGAATGATTTCTACCTGCGCCAGCTCTTTCAATTGAAAGATGCGGTCGTTCTTTTGCACATAGATGTTTTGGATGTCTTCGACCGTGCGCATGACGGCGGCGAACCGGATGTTGTATTCATAATAACCGTCGCGGACAACCATGCTGCCCGGCTCGATATTATTATTGTTCAAAGCGTCTTCGATGTCGGCCAGCGTAACGCCTGTGATGGCCAGCGTGCGGTAGTCGGGAATCACAATAACCTGCTTGTTCACCATTCCGGTTACGTCCACCATAGCCACCTGCGGCAGTTGTTCAATTTGCCGCTTAATCACCATGTCGGAAAATTCGCACAAATTCATAAACGCCGCGATGTCGGCTGTATCGTAGGGCTGCTCCTCTTTGAGGGTCAGGTTCAGGTTGAACACAGGGATATCGGTAGCGCTGGCTTTAATCACACGCGGACGCTCCACGTCGCGGGGCAGGTAGTTCATCGCCGCATCAATTTTTTCATTGACTTCGATAAAGGACAGTTCCGTATCGGCGCCATAATCAAAATACAGGCGGACGAGCGCGTTCCCATCGCGGGTTTCGCTGCGGATGTCGCGCAACCTTCCAATTTGAATCAACTGTTGGCGGATGGGCGTCACCACCGTATTCTCCAGCTCCCGCGCCGACTTGTCTTTTCCCGAAACCTGCACCGTGATTTCAGGTATGGCAATATCGGGCAATAACGACACCGGCACATTCAGGTATGTAACGATGCCAAGGATAAAAAATGCGGCAAACGCCATGCACACGGCAACCGGTCGATGAATGAGAAATCGTACCATACGCAGCCTTTTACTATAGTTTTTTAAGCTTTACCGGCGTTTCGTGCGCCAAGTTGATATTCCCTTCGTAGATAACGCTGTCGCCGGCCACCAAGCCGTCGGTCACCACATAGCCGGACGCATTTTCAAGCCCTGTTTGCACGTAAACCCATTGCGCTTTCCCGTTCTTCAACGTAAATACTACTTTTTTATTGCTGCGCAATACCAGCGCTTCTTTCGGAATAACCAACTGCCTGCCGAGCGAACGCTGCAACTTTAATTTGACGTTCATCCCGTCGTACAATTGCCGGCTTGCATTGTGAATAGCTGCTTTTAGACGAACCATCCCGTTCTTGTCTATCGAGGGATTGATTTCACTAATTCGCCCTTCACAAATGTAATTACTGACCGAAAACGGCGACACCTGCACTTTGTCGCCTACATGCACAAAGGGCAATTCGCTTTCCAATATCTTGAAATCCGCTTCGCGGGTATCGTCAATGATCGTACAGAAGGGCTCCGCCGTATTGGGAAAATTATACACTTGGGTAAACAGGTTGGCTACTACGCCGTCAAAAGGCGCATACAGTATGGAGTTCCTGTAATTATACTCGGACAACTCGTATTGATTGAGCGTTTGCGGATAATTGCTTCTCATTTTCGCTATTTTCAATATTTCCTTTTTCACCTGTGCCGAATCGCCGTGCATATAGCCTTGCGTAATCAACGCATCCTGTAAATCAAGGTAAGCGCGATCCAAATTATCTTTTGCCTGCGCCAGGTTATTCTTCAACTTAAACTGGTCGAGCATGGCTATTTTTTGCCCTTTCTTCACACGATCTCCGTTTTTCACATAAATAGCCACAATATTTTCCGATGTTTGGAAACGTAAATCGGCTTTGTTGGCGGATACCGTGCCATTGGCAATTAACTCATGCTGAAAGTCGGTATATTCCAACAGCATTGCCTGCACTTCGCTAATCTCGTCAGGGAGCACGGCAGATACGCCGGTTTCGTTCCGGGCGCTGTTATTAGAGGAACACGCGAAAAACACAAACCCGGCTACCGGCAGAAAGTATAACTTTTTCATAGTATCGTAATTTTTCCACAAATATACGATTTATTATGTTTACTTAATTTTTTCGCCCCTGATTTGCCGTTTATACAACGCCCAAATGTCCGGATTCGACGCCGGATTGCCAATACCGATGACTGTATTCTTTCCGTCCAATAAAAAACATTGGTAGGGTAGCTGGTCTGAAAAATGATTACGTTGATTTATGGTATTGTTTTCATCAATAAATACCGCATAATCCATCCTGTCCCATTTTAATATATGCTGTAATTCTTTCTTATCCTTTGGTTGAATAAAAAAGAGAAAGCCAACCTGATTGGGGAACAGACTGTCGGCTTCATGGATGAGTTGCTTCCATGAGAATACCTTAAATTTACAATCTAAACAACCGGTGGAATCTGTATACAGCAGCACTTTATAGGATCGCTGAAGTAGTTCGGTACATGCTACGGAAGTCGTATCTTTTCCCGAAATATTGCACTGATAATTATCGGGAATTTGAACCTGTTTGTCCATCCATGTGTGTATAATTTTTTTAATTTGCTGTTTCCGGCTATATTCTTCACAAGAAAACAGGCATACGGAACACAGCGCCACCATGAGTAAAAATATTTTCTTCATCTTCTGTTTTATTTCACATATAACTCTATTAACACCGGATTTTCATCCTCGGGATTTGTGATTCCTGCCAATTCCTGCTTTAATTTTCGGTACTGTTTGCTTTCCTGTAATGCACTGTTTTTATCTAATCCCACCTGTATTTCATCTACGCCGGCGTATGTGATAAAACAATCCGGTGCACTGGAGTTGTATAATCTATTCATTAATGTACTGGTGGGTAAAAAATAAAGGTCATTAACGGTTTTGTTGGTAAACACGTGTTCAATTTTCCGGCTATGGCTGTTCAGCAGATAATTTTTCAGTCCATTACTCTTACTGCCTGCCCTGAATACAAGATAATCCTCACAGGCATGCGTCCTGGTTATGATATTGGTGGCGGGATACAAACCCATAAAATCCGACTCCCCCCACAAGCCTTTCTCATTGGGCGTGGGCTGCTGTTTTTTTAAGGCCATTTCTTCCTCATTGGTCATAAAATTACCGTCGCATAAAAAAAGGATGTCGCTAAACAATCCTGTGTTTATATCATAACAAACCAGCGAATTGCTGTTTCCGATTCGTTGTATCACATGGTTTTTCCCCAGAAACAATAAAGAAACACTCGAACTGGTAGACGGCAGGTTTTCTGTTTCTATGAGCTTGCTTAATACATTTCCGTCAAGGTCGAACAGGTAAACGAGGTATTCCCCGGACATTGTGCACAGCAGAAATTTGTCCTCATCAACAGTGCGTATATCAAACCCGTATACACCCAGTGATACCGTTTTTTTGTGGTTCCAGTCACGGTCATATACATGCGCCCTTTGGACGTCGCAAATAATAAAATCGCCATTTGGCAATATATCGTAGCTTCGAATTGCGTTATATTCACCGGGACCATTTCCTAATTTCATTATTTTTTGTAGAAATTTTCCGTCCTTATCAAATTTTAATAAAAAGTTGAAATCACACGCCATGTAATACGCATCCTGTGTTTTTTTTATTTTTCCAATATATCCTCCCACCAATGCGTCATCGGTTGTTTCCAATCTTATAATTTTACAGGAATCGAACACCGATGATAAGTATTGTTCCTCTGCGGAAGGCGCTGTACTAAGACAGGTGATGGCATTGTGGATTGGCACTTCATTACAACTATGCAGTAGCAGCAGCCCCAAAAACAAAGATAATAAATATTGCTTTTTCATAAGTGTTATATTTGAGTATTAATTTATCTAAAAAAAGCTATTCCAATTTTGGTATATCTTCAATCATTTTACAAATAAAGATAAACTTTTTATTGGAATAGCTTTACAGCAGTACATTAATAGGCTGCAAATATATCACTATCAGAAGGAGATGTAGGTGGTATTGGTCGTGTAGTGGATCCACATGTACACGTATTACCGTCACCACCATTTAAACAGCCCTCATAGCCATTGAGTTGCTGCCACCGGCATTCCATTCTTCCAGCGCTTAACGCTACTTCATAATCAGAAACAGAAGCAGTAGCAGAAACTGTACCCATAGTGATTGCTAAGACTGCAATTGCGGCTATGCCGCCTAAAATCATTTTTTTCATATCTGTAATTTTTTTATTCGCCTGCTTTGTTAAATTTTTATTTTCGGCGAAGTTTGTGCCTTTTTAGTTATTTTTTTGTTGCTTTTCGTTCAACCCCCCGCGAGCGGTAAAGAAAGCTAACTTTGCCGTTCCCGGGTTATACGTTTCATCTGTCCGGCAACTGTGCCGGCGCTGTGAAATAATTAAAAATTATGTATCTTTGTCACACTCCTCCTTTTTATTTTTAGGAGGGATTGCGGGGCGGGAGTTGTTACAGTTTGTATCTTTGGCAACTTGCCGCCCTTTTTATCCCACAGATTACACAGATTTATTCAGATTGCACGAATTTTATCGAATTACGCGACGCGACATATTTATGTCGTTTCGGTTAATTCGTCGCTCATTTGCCTGATTAGGGTCTTTCAAACGCGCCTGCAAAAGTCTGTCCGTTGCTCCGTACGATTGTAATGGTGTAATCGCCGGCGCTCCAACCCTGCGTATCAATTACCCATTCCACGCCGGTGTCTGCCACAACCGAAGCCGTATAAACGATTCCTTGCGCATTGGCTACCGTAATGGTTACCGTTCCCAGGTACCTTAAAAAGGTCAGGTCAATCTGTGCGTCCGACAGCCATGCGCTAACAGCCGGAGCCGGAGCAGAGCGCAAAACCGGGGTATTAACAGTAGTTTCTTTAATTTCGATTTCCTCCGGGGTGAGGGGTAAGATGCTTCCAAAAGACAATACTATTGCACTCAACGATACAATAAAGTGTTACAATGATTTTTTTCATAATGCTTTTTATTTTTAGTTTTTGCAAACATAAAACATAAAATTCAAAGAAAAAATACCTGCCTGTAAAAATATACTTGGAATATACTGCTTATTTATGCAATAAATTTGCAATATTTGTATTATCAAATCATTATATTTTTAAAATGACATAAAAATATACTCGAAATCGTAAAAAATATACTGAGATGAGTTATAAAAATGTTACATTATCTCAATTTTTCGACTAAAAATTTCTGAAGATTACCCTTTTTAGGCATTCCTAATTTTTTTCCAATGCTAACTTTTCTTGTTTTGACAGTATTCATCATAAATTGTAAAAAAGAGGCAATTTCAACATTAGAAAACCCAGCATATACCAAACAACATATCTTAAATTCCGATTCCGTTAATTGTTCTAATTCTTTTTTTAAACGATCTAAATGTCCGGCATATTGTTCGTTTATGATATTGTAAAGCGTTTCCCAAGTCAGTCCTTCGGGAGATTCATAAATAATTTGTTTTATTTTTGGGAGTATTCCAACATATTGTTCCCTTTCTGCTT
>JAITJX010000048.1 GCA_031278765.1 Tannerella sp.
TTCGGCGAATACGGCGGATTGTCTTATATCGTTCGAGGCCGGAAAATGGATGATACGATTCAACGTTTTGTTTCGGAACATCCCCGTGCGACGGTCGTTAATATCGGGGCAGGGCTGGACACTACGTTTTCCCGTGTGGACAATGGCGCCATCCGGTGGTACGATATGGATATAAGCGAGGTGATTGCCCTTCGGAAAAAGATAATTCCCGAAGGCGTCCGGAACAGATGCATCGCCCGATCGGTATTTGATTATTCATGGATTAAAGACGTCCGTTTCGACAGGAAAGAGGGTGTTTTATTTGTATCCGGCGGCGTTTTCCACTATTTCGCGGCAGACAGGGTCAAGGAATTATTTATCACGCTGGCCAAAAACTTTCCTGCGGGAGAGCTTTATTTTGATGGACAGACAAAAACGGCATTGACCGTGTCTAATAGAATGGTAAGGAAATCCGGGAATAAAAGTGCGATGATGTATTTTTACATCAACAGTCCGAAACTATTTACTTCGTGGTCGCCCCTGCTGCAAATAAAATCGGTCGATCCGTATTTTAAGCATATCACGAGGGACAGACGCTGGAAAATATCCACGCGAATGAATATGATGTTTTGCGATTTACTGAAAATGGTTAGCTTCTATCATCTTAAATTTGAAGGTCAGTAAAAGAAAAATGACAAAGAAAGGAAACGAATTTAAAGGATTAGCAGGCGGTAAAAACTACAGGAGCATTGCCCGTCTTTTCGGCTTTACCGCTGCTTTTTACCGGAAAGGCATCGGGGATGTGACGCTTTCCGACGGAATGAGAGCGCTTGATTTAGGTTGCGGTCCGGGAGCCTTAAGTTTTGCGCTGGCAGAAAGGGCGTCATCACAATCGGAAATCATCGGTATTGATATTTCCGACGATCAGCTGAGTTATGCACGAAGTCAATGCACACGGTATGGCTGCAAGATGCGGTTTGAGAACTGCTCGATGGATGAACTCCCTTATCCGGACGAGTATTTTGATATTGTAGTTACGTCGATGGCGTTGCACGAAACGCCTCCGGAAGTGCGTCGGGCAGCCATTATCCAAATCGCGCGTACACTCCAAAAGGGAGGACGCTTCATTCTGGTGGACTGGAGTAAACCGAAATTCGGCTGGTGGGGCGTCTTCTGGTTTCCGATGGTTTGCTGGGGCAAGCAAAACAGGGATAATTGGCGAAATGTATATCCCGAACTGTGCCGACAACACGGATTGCAACCGAAAGAAGACGGCTACATCAACTCCATTGTACGGCGACAAGTGTTTAAAAAAGAATAAGCGGGGTCATGTCATTAAAACGAAAATTCAACAAGAAAACGAAAATTCAACAAGCGCGCCATTGCAGGGTAGGGGATAAGAAGGGGATGTTTCAAAGTCAATGAAACATCTTCTTTGGTTATCACAAATTCAATTCGTGTCCCATACGGTCTTTTTTTGTTCGCAAATAAAATTCGTTGTATCTGTTTGGTTTAATTTCAACGGGTATGTTTTCAATGACTTCGAGTCCATAGGCTTCCAGTCCGACTCTTTTTACCGGGTTGTTTGAGATCAAACGCATTTTTGTGACGCCTATCTGTCTTAATATTTGCGCTCCTACGCCATAGTCGCGTTCGTCGGCCTTATGGTGGATATGGAGATTTGCATCGACCGTATCAAGTCCTTCTTCCTGGAGTTTGTATGCTTTCATTTTGTCCATAAGACCTATTCCCCGTCCTTCCTGTATCAAATACAGTACGATTCCTTTCCCCTCGTTTTCGATTATTTTCATGGCTTCATGGAGTTGCTCTCCACAGTCGCACCGCATTGAGCCGAAAACATCTCCCGTCATACAGGATGAATGTACGCGCACAAGAATGGGTTCGCCGGGTTTTATTTCACCTTTTATCAAGGCTGCGTGTTCAAGACCTGTGCTTTTCTGCAGGAATGGGATAAGGTGAAAGTCGCCGTATTTTGTCGGCATTATAACTTCAACGCCTTTTTCGACGAGCGATTCGGTTTTTAAACGGTATGAGATGAGGTCTTTGATGGTAATTATTTTGATATGAAAACGTTTGGAGATTTCAACTAATTGCGGTAATCGCGCCATTGTGCCGTCTTCATTCAAGATTTCAATCAGTGCGCCTGCGGGATAAAGGCCGGCTAATTTTGCCATATCAACGGTTGCTTCCGTGTGTCCGGCTCGTCGGAGCACTCCTTTTGAACGGGCGCGCAAGGGGTTAATATGTCCGGGACGTCCCAGATCAAATGATTTTGTTCGCTGGTCGGCGAGTGCAAGAATCGTTTGAGAACGGTCATAAATAGAAACGCCGGTCGTGCAGCCTTCTCCGATTTTATCGACCGTAACGGTAAACGGCGTTTCGAGCGGCGAAGTATTCATAATTACCTGCATGTTGAGATCAAGTTCTTCGCAACGTTCTTCCGTAACAGGCGCGCATAATACTCCGCGACCGTTTGTGAGCATGAAATTTACCTTTTCGGGCGTTATTTTTTCGGCTGCAACGATGAAGTCACCTTCGTTTTCACGATCTTCGTCATCAACTACAATCAAAAATTTCCCTTCTCTGAAATCTTCGATCGCTTCCTCTATTGTATTCAATTTTATATTTTCCATTTTTACATTTTTTGTTCTATTTTTGTACGTCTCCGATCGTCTCTTTTATTTCGTCACATACTTTGGCAAGCGTATGCATATCCTGTAACAAGAGTTTTCTTCTGTAAACGGATATCAAATAAATAATTCCGCCAACCGGAAAAATGACAGCCAGAGCGGTTCCGATTTTTGGAGTGACGGTGAAATTTACGGGACGGTAATTCTCGATAACCGGAAAATCCATCGTTTTATTCAACACAAGAATCTTGTCCGAATTTTCAAGTTTTGCCACAATGGCTTCCATGTCTGCCGAAATGGCTTTTGCTTCGTAATCAATGCCGCCTTGTTTCCAGAAATCAGGATAGTTAGGCCAGCGCTTGTGTTTTGATGTATATTTTAAGGATTTTTCCTTTAAATTGTTCAGGTTTTGCAAAATCAAACTGTAATCGGGTTTTTCCATTACGAGTTCTTTTCTTTCGATTTTACGGAGTTGACGTTTTCCCAAGAAACGTTTAACGGCGTCAAGGTATGTTTCCGAATTAAGTATCACCGAATCATTTACGGCTTTATATGTAAGGAAAATACCCAACGGAAGCAATATGGCAGAGCTGAGCCACATGCCTTCCCAAGGCAGCCATACCCCGTCACGAGCCATTTTATATCCTATATTGTCTATAATATAATAGAATATGAAAAGAAGAACGGAAATAACGGCAGGCGTTCCTAATCCGCCTTTTCGGATGATTGCGCCCAAAGGCGCTCCGATGAAGAAAAATATAAGGCAGGCAAACGACAGTGTGAACTTGCGGTGCATTTCGGTATGATGCCAGCGCATGTCCTTTTGTTCAAATTTCAGCGTTTCGGCTTTGAATCCGTAATTGATCTGCATCGCTTCAATTTTATCCTTTGAGTAATTTAACAGCGAAGATTTTATGCCCGGCTCTGTCGCGTTCAGCAAACTGTCGAAATTTAATGCCTTTTCCCTTACTTCTGCTTTTAATTTTAAGGAATCGTTTTGCGGCATGTTTTCGGATTTCGGCAATGTTTTGCGATAGGACGACTGGTTGTAGAGCATCATTGATTCGGAACGTTTGATACTGTCGAGACGTACGGTTAAAGAATCTATCGAACGGTGGAGTTCGGAGATGTTCTTTCCCACGAATCGGCCGGAATACATGGATTCGTCTCTCATATTGAAATTCCCGTCGAACTCAATCAGCATCTCCATTGTATCAAATGTTTCGCGCCTGTATGGCACTGCATCTCTGGCTTCCCGCGCTTGCGTTTTGCTCCCTTTCTGGTTTGCAAACAATTCGCCGCTGTAAAGCGTCATGACAAGGAATTTCTTGTCGGTCGAAGTTCTCAATCTGCCCGAATCGGCGACTATTACATGTAAATTATTAAATCCGTCTGCATAATCGTATATCATGACATCTTTGAAAAGTTTTCGTTTGTTGTCTTTTTTTCTCACATACAAATTCTTTCCGCTTATTCCGGTATAAAATGTACTTTCGGGTATTTCCAGTTCGGGGGATTTCGTTCTTATGGAATACATCATGGTCAGGAATTTGACCTGCGATTTGGGTATAATATTGTTTTGAAAAAAGAAAGCCGAGATAGCAACAAATGCCAGAAAGACGATGAGCGGCAGCATGATGCGCATCAGCGATATGCCCGAAGCTTTCATGGACAGCAATTCAAGCTGTTCTCCGAGATTGCCGAAGGTCATTAACGAGGCAAACAGTATGGCCAACGGCAAAGACTGTGGCACGAAAGTGAGCGCCGCATAAAAAAAACATTCGGCAAGCACATGTATTTCGATACCTTTACCAACCATTTCATCGATATACTTCCACAGAAACTGCATCAAAAAAATAAACAGGCATATTCCGAATGTCATGATGAACAACGGCAGGAATGTTTTCAACAAGAACAGGTCTAACTTCTTTATCGTACGCATATCGTTTTTATAACACTCCCAATGTCCGTTTCAATTCGTCAATCTGCGTATCCCACAAAGTTATCGCATCAGTCTTCTCCGACGGCTCTGCAAAATCGGTGACTTCGAGCGTTACTGCACCCGTCAACTCTATGGTGTGAATACGAAATTCGAAATATACATTTTCACCATCGTCTTCCCAACGGTATCTGACGTAAGTTTCCGGTTTGATGGACAGAAGTTCTGCCCGTTCGCGCATTTTTTTCCAGCAGAAAATATACGTATTGCCTGAAATGATTACATCGTCGGCAAACCAGGATGACAGTCCGGGCGGCGTCGTCAGATGATTCCACAAACTCCGTCTTGAAACCATGTCGAAAACATATTCTATATGAAACTTCTCTTTCTTCATAAATTTTGCGCAAGATATGAATAATTTTCGAATTGACAAAATATTTTTGTTTGAATCTTAAATCTTAAATCTTGAATCTCGTTTGTAAAATCATAAACTTTCACTAATTTTGAGGCTTTGATTGCTAAAATCATGGAATATGTTTTCTTTCATTCGTAATTCTTAATTATAAAATGTATGGACGTAAAAGATTTGTTTCTCAAATATGTAACATTTGATACGCAGTCGGATGAATCCTCAAAAACGTGTCCAAGTACGGTTGGTCAACGTATCTTCGCCGATTATTTGGCGGAACAGTTGAAAGCAATCGGCATGGAAGATGTTTCGGTGGACAGGAACGGTTACGTAACGGCAACACTTCCGGGTAATTGCGGAAAGAGCAATATTCCGGTAATCGGTTTCATTGCGCATCTTGATACAAGTCCTGAGATGTCAGGGAAGAACGTTAATCCAAGGATTGTCGTGTATGACGGCGAGGATATTATCCTGAACAAAAGGAGAAATATCGTATTATCGTCCGGTATATTTCCCGAACTGAATGATTATCTTGGTCAGGAAATCATCGTAACGGATGGCAATACGTTGCTTGGCGCCGACGACAAGGCCGGTATAGCAGCCATTGTATCGGCAATGAAATATTTGACGGATCATGCTGAAATCCGTCATGGAAAGGTTCGTGTAGCTTTTACGCCGGACGAGGAGATAGGTCGCGGCGCCGATCGTTTCGATGTTGGGCATTTCGGATGCGACTGGGCATATACCGTCGACGGTGGCGCTGTCGGAGATCTTGAATATGAGAATTTCAACGCAGCCATTGCCCGAATCACCTTTAAGGGGAGGAATGTTCACCCCGGTTATGCCCATAAGAAAATGATTAATGCCATACATCTGTCGGCGGAGGTCATTCGCAGGATTCCGTATAAAATGCGACCGGAAAATACCAGAGGGCGTGAAGGATTCTATCATGTAATTTCCGTTCGTGGAAGCGTCGAAGAAGCTGGTTTGACGCTTTTGATACGGGAACATGACAGTGAGAAGTTTGAATTGAAAAAAAGCATGTTAAAAAGCCTTTCGGAAGATGTCGCCTCAAAGGCAGGAACAACGTTCGTATGCGAAATAAAGGATCAGTATTACAACATGCGTGAAATCGTCGCGCCGCAAAAAGCAATCCTCCATATTGCCAAAAAAGCGATGCGATCTGTCGGTATCAGGCCTGCCGTAAAACCTGTTCGCGGCGGCACGGACGGCGCCCGCCTGTCGTATATGGGCTTGCCTTGCCCCAATCTTTTCTCCGGAGGCTTGAATTTTCATGGTCGCTATGAGTTTTTACCCGTCCGCTCGCTCGAAAAAAGCAGAGAGACGATAATCGGAATTATTGCGCAAATGTATCGTTCCCGACGACTTGTCTGTCCGTCAAAAAATCAATCATATTCAAAATGACTTTCGAACAAACGGGACAAAAGGGAGCAAAATCTCTCATCATGCAATGGTCGGAAGGACGATAGATGCCTCGCGAAAGGTATCCTCCACCTTCAAACACTCCCGGATGTCCGGAATATGGCGGTCTGGCTGGCGTTGGTATTGGGGTTGTTGCGGGTAAGATGTTTTTCCATTTTTTATCAAAATCGACCAGCGTTGTGATATTCGCTTCCCAAGGCTCAACATTGAGATTGTAGAAGTCACTTAAATCGTCGTCATAAAAATATTCGTCGGCCAGTCCGGCAAAACTGTGTCCGAACTCATGTACAAAGACATGGATGGTTTGCCTGTTATCCGCCGTTCCCACGGCGTAGAAATTATACATTCCTCCTCCTCCGTAAACGTCGGAATTTACGAGAATAAAAATTGCATCGCAAGGGATGTTCCAAACGGCATCCCGTATGGATTTCATGTCTCCGGTGGTCAAATAGCGTTCTGTTCCGAAGGTATAAAATCCTGTATTTAAGGCAGTGTTTTTGAAAATGCCCTTTCCTGAGAAATCCGTACCTCTCTCCTCCGAGCGAATAAACACGGCCGAGACGTTGAAATCATCTTTGCGTTTATTAAACGGAGGCACGACGAACAATGAATCGGTAAAGCGTTTGGCGTCGTTTATGAATTTGTCTTTTTCCGCAGCAGTATATCCTTCGGCAAGAAAAACCAGGTCTACTTTTTCCTGTGGTTTTCCTTTTGATTGAATACTTTCCATTTCACAGTCGTTTAATTTTCCTCTGTCAATAAAGATGCTCAACGGATCAATATCCATAATAAGTAAGGTGTCAAACAGATTTGTCGCCTTGTTTCTCGCCAGCAATATTATTTCGACAGTATCTTTCGGAAAGGGCGTCACGACGCTGTTTATCCATGCCTGGGTTTCTTTTTGAGCCTGTGCGGTTGCACGCCATTCTTCAAACAGGGTGTTGAAACCTCTTGCATATAAAAGCGTTCCGTTCTTTTTTGAATAAACTTTCAACGCATATCCTCCAAAATCAAACGGGTCGATAAGATTTTTATGCGGTCCTCCCCATATCGGTTCTTCTCGGAGTTGCAGCAGCGCAGCTGCTTGATAACGGTCGTTTCCGCTTAGAGCAAAATCAATGCGCAGCTGCTTGTCCGTAAAATACGCACTGAAGGAATCCTGCGCTTTTATAAAAACACAGATCAGGATCATGAATAAAAATACTGTTATTCTCATCATCACGGGATTAATTTATTTAGATTTTAACTTTTAATTCAAACAGGTCTGCGTCTTTCCAGACCGGAAATTTTGTCCTTATCCTGTCAAGTTCTTTTTTGTCGAGTTCAAAAGAGTCTGTTTTTTCTTCCGTTCCCAAATCCAGAAGCATCTCGCCTTTGGGTGAAAATATGTATGTTCCTCCGCTGTAAGTAACTTTATTTCCATCCGAACCTGTGCGGTTTACGCCGACGGCATAACACAGGTTTTCAATAGCGCGCGCTTTGAGCAACGTTTCCCATGCCGGTTTTCTCGAATGAGGCCAGTTGGCCGTAAAAACGAGTACATCATATACATTGTCAACATTTCTGCACCATACAGGAAATCGCAAATCATAACATATCATCAAACAGATATTCCAGTTTTTATATCCGACAATCAATCGTTTCGTACCGCAAGAGAAATGTTTGTCTTCGCCCGAAAAGCCGAACAAATGCCGCTTGTCGCAGTAATATTCATCTCCGGAGGGGGTGATGAAAAATGCACGGTTGTAGAATTTGCCATTTTCAACGGCAATAAAACTGCCGGCAAGAGCGAAATCAAATTCCTGTGCATACTGTTTCACGGTTGAAATCGTTTTTCCATCACCGGCTTCAGCCAAATTTTCGGGAAAGAGCGTAAATCCGGTTGAAAACATTTCCGGCAATACGGCAAGGTCTGTTTTCCCTTTCAATCTGCTCAGCAAATCTCCCGCATGGCTGATATTCCGGTCAATGTCTTCCCAAACAATATCCGTTTGCACCAAACTAACACGCAAATTTTCCATCGTCTATTCAATAAAATTCTTTTTATGAAATCCTTTTACTCCCTCGTACATAGCTCTGATTGTCATAATATCGTCTTCCACATTTCCTGTCGGATGAAAATTCGCTTTTATACCGGCTTCTTTCTTTGCGTAATCAATGTACGCCACTTGAATCGGTACTTTTGCTTTCAATGCAATGTAATAAAAACCTTTTTTCCATTCCGAAGTTTTCTTTCGCGTTCCTTCGGGGGTAATGGCCAGGTGAAAAGTATCATACCGCAAAAATTCTTTCGCCAAACGCTCGGTCGTAGATGACGATTTCTCCCTGTTTACCGGAATACCGCCCATACTGCCGAAAATAAAATTAAACGGAAAGACAAACCATTCCTTCTTTATCAGAAACTTCGATTTCCTTCCTATCGCATTGTAAAACAGTTTTCCTATTAAAAAATCCCAATTGCTCGTGTGCGGAGCTACACATATCACCGATTTGCGCACTGATCCTCCATCATAACCTATTTTCCAACCTGTTACATGCAAAATAAATTTGCATAAATTTTTTTTTATCTTCAATTTTCTATTCTTTTTAGTATAAAAACGGAGCAAAGTTAGCATTAAATTTTCAAATTACACACATACGAATAAAAACAGGGCGCATTTGACTGCGTCTATCTGTTGAATTTCAGGAGTACAGCTCTCCGTCTAATATCGCCGAGACGGCAGGAGACTTTCAATCGTTCAAATTCATATTGTGCTCCGTAGCGCTCCATTATTTTCGGCAAGTCATTTTCGGCAGCGAGGAAAAAGCCGCTTTCGGGTTTGTCGGTTTCAAAGTTACGGAAACGGTTTCCCATGTAAAAATTTAAGGCGTAAAGATTCAAGTATTCACGCAAGTTGTTCATGACGTAAACATTCTCATTATCCAGATTGTATTCTTTTCTTATCTGTTCGGCGAACGGTTTTGCCGATCGGTCTTGACGTATGCCTTTCATGATGATGCCGTCGATAAAGAAATTAATACAGAAAGTCAGCAGGATTGTCGAATACAGTATTTTGATATTTATACGTTTGGATAATTGATAAATAACCGTAATAATGGAGATAAGAAATAAAAGCATTACCAGTATTTCCGAAATCGAACAGGCAGTTAATGTGTCGATTACGCTTCTTAAAGAATCATCCGAAATGTAGCTGCCAATTTTCACAATCCCTGTCATTATCAAGAACAAAGCAAGGAAAACGATTAAAGCAATCGAAGCCAGAACAGCGCCGAAAATGCGTGTTACTTTCGAACGGTTTTCGGTTATATAAATGAAGTATTGCGCTAATAATAAAGAAATGAACGGGTATGCGGGCATCAGATAGACGCTTCGTTTACTGGCCGGAATTGTATAAAAAAAGATAATACAAAGGGCGGCTACAATGCTGAATCGTTTCATTTTGTCTATGGAATCGAACGATGTCAAGGCATTTTTAAGCAACTGTTTGACAGATTTATGCGGCTTGCGCCACCGAATACCGGAAAGAGAAAAAACGAACAGCAGCGTCCATGGAACAAAACCTGCAAGTAGCGTCAGAATATTGTAAAAAATGCCTTCCTTGTGTCCCAAATCGTAATTAATATTACTTTCGGAGAGGTGAAAGAAACGACCCAAATTTTCTGCCAGTACCATGTTTAGAAACTCTTCCCCGCCTTGCCTGTACGCAGCTACGTACCAAAGCATTGGTATGAACACAGAAGAGATACCTATATAAATTAATGATTTAATAATTTTGAAAAAACCATATTTGCGAAGCGACAAAAGATATATAAAGAAAACGAAAAGCGGCAGAATCACGCCGACAGGCCCTTTTGTCAGTATGGCACAACTGAATAACAGCGGGGCGGTCAGAGGCAGTCCTTTCAGTTCGAGTCTGTTTTCCCACCTGTAAAGGCACATCAGACCGAATACGATAAACGCAGTCAGCAGCATATCAACACGAGCCGTCATACCTGCACGGTGAATTTCAAAACATGTTATTAATATAAGCGTTGCAATAAATGCTTCCTGAAAACGTATTCTCTTTCCGAAGAAAACAAGCATGGAAGCAATCATGATAATTTGCGCCAAAGCGGAAGGCAAACGGGAAGTAAATTCCGATACATGACCCTTCGGCAAAGAAAATACAGCTATCAACCAATGAGTCAAAGGAGGTTTATAGGCAAATTCTTGGGCATATACTTTAGGGAGAATCCAGTTGCCCGATTTGAGCATGGCAACGGAGACCGATGCTTCGCGCGGCTCGCCTTTCGTATAAAAATCGGAGTTTATAAACGGTAAGAGCGCTATGGCGCAAATTATTATAACTGAACTGACAGGTTTTTGAAGGTATAAATATTGAAGTGCTGATGTTCTCATTTATCTTGGGGCTTTATAATATAAATAAACGGCTATTAATGTATATATTATGTTGGGAATCCAACATGCAATCAAAGAACTTACCATTCCGCTTATGGCAAAGGACGAGGTTACAGTCATAAAAAGGATATACGAAAAACTCAATCCAAGCCCGATTCCGATATTCAATCCCATACCTCCCTTTTTTTTTCTCGAAGACAGGGAAACGCCTATCAATGTCAGAATGAAGTATGAAAAAGCATTTGCAATGCGCTTGTGGTATTCTATTTCAAACATTTGTATGTTTCCGAGTCCTCTTTTCTTTTGTCGTTCGATAAACCTCGACAGTTGCGGACTTGTCATTGTTTCGCTGTCGTTTTCGGAAATCAGAAAGTCTTGCGGAACAATCATTAACGTAGTATCCGTACGAGTTCCGCTTGATATATGCTCATACATGCCGTCGAAATCCCTGATAATATAGTCGATAACAGTCCACTGATAAAGCGAATCATATTTTATGGAATTGGCCGTCAGCCGAGAGACAAGCGTTTTATCATTAAAATGTTCGAGCGAAAAACGAAAACCTGTTCTTGATTCGTTATTATAAGAGTCGAAATAAGCAAAAACTCCCGGTTCTACTTCGAGTTGCACGTTACGGGCGTGTTCCACTTTCTTGTTTTTTTTAATGTATTTGTATTCAAAATCAAGACGCCTGGCATTTGCAGGCGGAATAACATAAACGCTGAGCATAAACATTGAAACGGCTATTATTGTAGCGGAAATTACGTAGGGATATATTAAACGGTCGAAGCTCATGCCTGTTGATAACATGGCGATTATTTCCGATTTTTCTGCAAGTTTTGAAGTGAAAAAAATTACGGCGATGAATGTGAATAAAGATGAAAATGTGCTTATGAAATAAGGTATGAAATTGATATAATAGATGAATATTATCTCTTTTAACGTAATTTCGGGATCCATGAATTTATCAATCTTTTCGTTTACGTCAATAACAACGATAATAAGTATGATTCCTGACATTGCAAATACAAAAGTGCCAAGAAACTGCTTGATAATATACCAGTCTATACGTTTCAGTTTCAAATTTTTAACTGTCATAATCTATTGTTCAAAACAAGGATCATATTTTTTTTCCACGAAACGAAATTGCCTGACAAAATATGCAGCCTTGCTTCATTCATGAGCCAAAGATAAAAAGAAAGATTGTGAATTGAAGCTATCTGAAGCGCTAAAATTTCTTCCGCTTTAAACAAGTGATGCAAATAGGCTTTGCTATACTGCTCATCTACAAATGAATAATCATTCTCATCGAGGGGAGAAAAATCATTTGCCCATTTGCTGTTCCGCATGTTCATTGTTCCGTTTGCAGTGAATATTTGTCCGTTACGGCCGTTGCGCGTAGGCATGATGCAGTCAAACATATCTACTCCCCGCTCTATTGCTTCGAGCAGGTTAATCGGTGTGCCGACACCCATCAAATATCGAGGACGGTTTTCGGGAAGTATCTCATTTACAATCTCTACCATTTCATACATTTTTTCGACAGGCTCGCCGACAGCCAATCCGCCGATGGCATAACCATCGGATTCGTATTGGATAACATTTTCGGCTGCATGTTTTCTTAAATCCTGATAGACGCATCCTTGTACAATAGGAAAAAGGCTTTGGGCGTATTCGTATTTCGGCTCGATAGCGTGCATTTGTCGGCAACACCTGTCAAGCCACAGTTCCGTCAAATCCATTGATTTCCTTGCATAATCATAATCGGCGTCTCCGGGACAACATTCATCAAAAGCCATAATCATATCAGCGCCAATAGAACGTTGAATGTCTACAATTTTTTCCGGCGTAAAGAAATGTTTACTGCCATCTATATGCGAACGGAACTCGGCGCCTTCGGCGCTCAGTTTTCTGTTTTCGGATAGAGAAAATACCTGAAAACCACCGCTATCTGTTAATATTGGTTTATCCCAGCCATTGAATTTATGAAGACCGCCGGCCTTTTCAAGGACATCAAGACCCGGTCGCAGATACAAATGATACGTATTACCGAGAATGATTTCAGCCTTAACGTCGTTTTTAAGCTCCCGAATATGCACTGCCTTCACGGCGCCCTGCGTACCGACGGGCATAAAAACAGGGGTTTTAATGCATCCGTGACCGGTTTGTATCAATCCTGCACGTGCATTTGAATTTTTATCCTTTTTAATGACTTCAAAAGTCATGAACTTTTAATATTAATTTCTAAACGCCTGTAATCAACCTTGTATCCAACGCACGTAAGCAAAATCCATACGATGAGGAAGTTGTTCATTATAAGGATATATGCGAAAACCTGCCTTAATAACTCCGTATTCCGTCGTCGTCTGTTTAATTTCAAAGTAAAGTTTCTGGCCGTCTTCTTTAACGAGTCTGAACGGTTCGGATGAAATAAATTTAATTTCCTTATTATTTACAGAATCTTCACGAGTGAAAACCAAATCAATACCCAACATACTTTGCAACTGATTGCGATCAATCGTTATTTCATACGAAAATTCCTCTCCAACAACAAGTTGAGGAGATGATGAATGAAATTTAAATGACTCAATGGTAAATGAATCCCAATGTGCTTCTACTTCCTGTTTCCATTCGACAATTTTTTTTGCCATGTCAAAATTATTTTTCGACAACACTTCAAAACGGCTGGCAAGTTTGGTGTAGAAATGCGCGAAATAATCATCCAGCATGCGTTTCATTGTGTAATCGGGTGCAATTTGCGACATGGAATTTTTGATATACCGTATCCAACCCTGGGAAAATTCACCGCCGGTTTTTGCAAAATATAACGGAATAATTTCGTTTTCAAGCAGATGATAGATTGTTGCGGCATCAAGTTGGTCTTGATACTGCTGATTGTCGTATGTGTGTTTGTCTGTCAATGCCCAGCCTGCGCCGTCCTGATATCCTTCATACCACCAGCCGTCGAGCACCGACAAATTGAGAACGCCGTTCATTTCTGCCTTTTCGCCTGACGTTCCCGATGCTTCGAGCGGACGGGTAGGAGTGTTCATCCACAAATCAACACCTGATATTAAACGTCTTGCGAGTCTCATATCATAATTTTCGAGGAAAATGATTTTACCCAGAAACTCCGGCCGGCGCGAGATTTCAACGATATGTTTGAGAAGCCCCTGACCGCCACCATCTGCAGGGTGCGCTTTTCCTGTAAACACAAAACGGACGGGATATTTATCATTGTTAACAATTCTCGAAAGCCTGTCGAGGTCGGTAAACAATAGGTGAGCGCGCTTGTAGGTTGCAAAACGGCGACCAAAACCTATCAGCAAGGCATTAGGGGTAATACGGTCAAGAATCATAACGACTTTTTGAGGATCGCCCTGATTTTTTAACCAGTTTTCTCTATATTGCGTTTTTATGTAATCTATCAACTTTTTTTTCAACGTGCGGCGGATTTCCCAAATTTCCTCATCGGGCATTTTTTGAATTTCTTTCCATATTTCTTTGTTAGACTGGTCTTTGATGAAATTTTTATTGAATCGCTCGTAGGTATATTTTTTCCATTCCGTAGCCATCCAAGTTGGCAGGTGAACACCGTTTGTAACATGTCCGACATGCAATTCTTCTGGAAAATAACCTTTCCAAATCGGTGAAAACATGGCTTGGGAAACACGCCTGTGAACAAGGCTCACCGCGTTTGCTTCCTGACAGGTATTGAGCGCAAAAGTACTCATACAAAACTTTTCGTTTGTTTCCGGATTGGTGCGTCCCATGTCAATAAATTCCTGCCATGAAATTCCCAATTTTTGTGTAAAATGTCCCATGTATTTTCCGAAGAGGCCTTCATCAAAATAATCGTGTCCGGCCGGAACAGGCGTATGAACAGTATAAAGCGAGGATGCTCTCACCAGTTCAAGCGCCTGATTAAAATCTAATTTGCAGTTTTGAATGTAATCGACCAGTCTTTGTACATTTAAGAAAGCGGCATGACCTTCGTTACAGTGATATACCTGTTTCTTTATTCCTAATTTATCGAGCAGCAGGATGCCGCCAATTCCAAGCAAAAATTCCTGCTTCATGCGGTTTTCCCAGTCGCCGCCATACAGCAGATGTGTAATAGTGCGATCGTTTTCGTTGTTGTCCGGAATATCCGTATCCATCAAATATAAAGGTACGCGTCCGACGCTTACTTTCCAAATATAAGCATAAATTATTCTGTCGTGATAAGGCACTTCGAGCTTTGCAGGTTGCATGTCATCTTCATTAAGGACTTGCGTAACAGGAAGCTTCGCAAAGTCCTGCGCTTCATAGTTGGCGATTTGCTGTCCGTCCATCGACAACGATTGCGTAAAATAACCGTATCTGTAGAGCAATCCTACCGCCGCCATGTCTATATTGCAATCACTTGCTTCTTTGAGATAGTCGCCTGCAAGTATTCCCAAGCCGCCAGAATAGATTTTCAGTATGTTGGTCAAGCCGTATTCCATGCTGAAATAGGCGATTGAAGGTCTGTTTTCATCAGCTTTCACATCAATGTATGTCTGGAGCAAATCATATACGTAATCGATTTTTGCCATCAATTCCGTATCTTCGGTTATTTCTTTGATTCGTTTGCCCGAAAGTCTAAGCAACAAATGTACGGGATTGCCTTCCGTCTCTTTCCATAAATGTGCATCTATTTCACCAAACAATTTAGCGCCTTCGTGGTTCCATACCCACCAGAGATTTGTGGCTATTTCATAGAGTTTGGTCAGATTTTCAGGTAACTTTGAATGTGTAAAAATATCAACCCAGACAGGGAGATTTGAATTTGTAGATTTTGTTTTCATCTTCTATACATTAATTTATTATATTTTCTCTTGGTTTCTTGATTCCTGTCTTTCAAAAGCAATCTCATACGCTTTGTAATAATAGTTTATAAAATGTTTCCATCTTGCTTTTTCCGCCAATGACAGGCAATTTTCCCGAACTTCCGTCATGTTCAAGTTTATTAATTTGATTATTTGTTTATTTATTTCGTTTACCACTTCGAAATAATTATCCTCGTTTCTATTTACAACCGCTACTCCTTCTGTGATGTCGTCTCCAGAAACTTCACTCTTGCACCAGGCGCCGAAACCTGCAAGCTGCGTCGTGATGGTGGGTATTCCAAACGAAATACTTTCGAGCGGAGTATATCCCCACGGTTCATAATAGGAAGCAAATACGGTCGCATCCATACCAACAAGCAAGTCGTAATAAGATTTATTGAATATGCCGTCCTGACCGTCAATATAACACGGGACAAAAATGATTTTTACTTTTTCGTCGGGAGCATTTGTGAAACCTGACTGCCTGATGTAGTTTACAATCCTGTCGTCATTTTCATTATTCAGCCAGTGTGTCAGAATAGGAGTTTGCAACGGTGATTCCGAGTCGTCGTCATTTTCCAAAAGGTATTTCAAATCGGCTCTTGCTGCATAAACCCAGCCCGGAACCATGATATATGCAACAATTTCACGATAATATCCGCACGTTTTACGGAGGCTGTTCATCACTTCTATAAACACATCCAGTCCTTTGTTGCGATATTCGTAACGACCGCTTGTTGCAATAAGAAATGCGTCATTGCCAATTTTGCTTCCGGTAAGCTTTTCAACTACATTCAGCAAAGTTTTACGCGCTTTTACGCGCTTTTTTTCATATTCTTTACCTGTGGGAACAAAACCGTTTTCAAAACCGTTGGGAGTAACTATGTCTGGTTGTTTCCCAAGGAATTGCTTACATTCGAATGAAGTAATATCGCTTACCGTCGTGAAGCAGTCCACGTATTTGGCCGTTTGTTTTTCAAGCGAATGTTTGGCTTGTACACCGAGTTCGGCTGCCATTTTATCGCCGTTATAATCTGCTGCTTTTCCATACAATGGCTTATTATTGCTCGCTATGGAGCGACCGGTTGTTGTGGCGTGCGTCGTAAACAGCGTTGCCATTTGCGGAACATTTTTTCTGATATATAATGCGCCCATACCGAGTGTCCATTCGTTAAAATGTATGGCGACTTTTTTATTTTCCAGTTTATAGAAACGATAAAAATCCTCAATCGCAAGTCCGGCGGAATACGCAAAAATGCAAGATTCGTCATAGTTTCCATAAGCAGCGTAGGAATCGACGCCGAAATGTTCCCACATATCGTAGTACAAGGCGTTTTTTTCTACATACAAATGATTGAATGTTACAAGTATCACCGGCGGATTGCCGGGGATCTTCCAGCGACCGGTTTTTACTCTAATTCTATCGGGAAGATATGAAGTCCATTCTTTAAAAAGACTTTTATCTTCTTCGAAATCCGGAGGGTCATTGTCCAGATCCGGACCGGTAAACAGCATGTTGTCATTGAATTTGTCGTGAAGCGTAAGGGCTTTTGATGACAATACGGTATAGATACCGCCAACTTTATTGCACACTTCCCAACTGCATTCAAAAAGATAATCAGGTGTAGTCATTACATTCAAATTAAGTCGCAAAGATAGTAATTTTTTTTCCAAAATGCGGATTATTCAATTTTATTGGCTGAATCTTTTGAGACGTTGTTCCCATGACGGGAAATAACTCATTTCGATACTGTTTCCAGATATTCCCTTGCCGCGTCGATTAACGATTGGGCGCGTTGTTTCAGATGATCGCATTGAACGGGAGCGGCGTTCAGGTCGAGCGCTGTCTGGTTT
>JAITJX010000029.1 GCA_031278765.1 Tannerella sp.
GTCGAAATCAACGAACTGTCGCGCGACAACAAAGGCGTTCGCGAAATAGAGTTTGTAGCCGCCGGACAAAGCGAAGCCGGTATAGAATTTTATTCGTGGGACTTTGGGTATTCTGTCGATAAAGGCTTCCGCGCTTCGGTAATTATCGACCACGAAGGTCGGCAGCGACATAAACTGAAAGCCGGAGTTCATAATGTCGCTGTAAAAGTGGTCGATAATGACGGACTTGAAAGTATCGAAATTATTCGACTGAAAGTTAACGGAACGGTGGAAAGAACTGAGTGAAAAAATCTACATCAAAACACTCATACAATATTTTTTAATGAAACAGTCGGAAAAACAGTCCGATTGTAAAAAATGCCGGTATTTAAAATTATTGAGAAATCATTTTTTATTTTACGGCCGAGTCCCCATAAAATTTTTTATTCCGAAATCCGAAATTAAGTATAATTTTGCGGTCTGGAATTTAATTAAAAATAGATAGTTTCATTATGTTATATCCTTTAAAATTCAAGCCAATATATAAGGAAAGAGTGTGGGGCGGAAATAAACTTTCGACGGTTTTCGGACGTGTTAAAAAGACAGGAAAAGTCATCGGAGAAAGTTGGGAGTTGTCTTCGATGAGTGACAATTTGTCGGTTGTGACTAACGGATTTCTTAAAGGCAACAATATTCAGGAGTTGATTGAGACGTATTTGGGCGATATTGTAGGCGATAAGGTTTACGAAACGTTCGGGATAGAGTTGCCGTTGCTTTTCAAGCTGATAGATTCGGCAGAGCGTTTGTCGGTACAGGTTCATCCCGACGACGAGGTTGCCTTGAAACGTCATAACGCTTATGGCAAAACGGAAATGTGGTATGTGGTGGACGCTTCCGAAAGTTCGCAGATATATGCAGGATTCAACAAAGATTTGGATAAGGACGAGTTCAGGACGAGAATACATGACGTCAGTCTTGAAGAAGTTCTGAATGTCGAACAGCCGGAAAAAGGAGATGTATTTTTTCTGCCTGCCGGTCGAATCCATGCAATCGGAGAAGGTTTGCTGATTGCCGAAATCCAACAAACTTCGGACATTACCTATCGAATATACGATTGGGGACGTGAAAACAATCCTCTCACAGCCCGCGATATGCACGTGCAACTTGCCGAAGATGTTATTGACTATAAACATCGTGAATCGTACAAAAACCAGTATGTAACAGAGGAAAATTCGGCGACGGAACTTGTAAACTGCAAATATTTTACGACCAATCTGCTGTCGTTCTCAAAAGAGACAGCCAGACATTATGCCGATTTGGATTCGTTTGTGGTATATATGTGTACGGAAGGCAAGGCAAAACTTGTTTGCGACGATATGGCTGCGGAAACAATTTCGGCCGGTGAGACGGTTCTTATTCCGGCGATTTTCAACTCGGTAAGCATAATTCCCGACACTAATGTAAAATTGCTGGAAGTGTATATTCCTTAATATGTATAATAAGGTAGTTGTTGTTGAGAAAATTGGCGTTGTTGAATACAGGAAATCGGCAAAAGCCAGATGCTTGCGGATTTCCGTACATAGGGAAAAAGGCGTAACCGTTTCGGTCCCCGAACGGGTGTCATTCAACGAAGCCGAAAGTTTTGTGTTGTCCCGTATAGAATGGATTGAAAAATCGTTGCATAAACTGAATTCTACTGCACAGCAACAAACTATATACAATGGAAAAGACGGATTTTCGACCAAATTCAGGGTTATGAACTTGATTCCCGACGACAGGAAAAATATGCGCCTGAAAATCGCCGACAAGCGCTTTGATATTTATTATCCCTGTGATGCCAATATCGAAAATAGCGACATACAATCAATTATCCGTAAATTTATTGAACATGTATGGAAAGTGGAAGCACACGAATATCTGCCGGGGAGACTGTCGCACTGGACAGAAGTTTATAATCTTAAATATAAGAGTTTGACGATAAAAAATACCCGTTCTTTCTGGGGTAAATGCGGCGGCGACAATTCGATTATTCTCAGTTTGCATCTAATGCATCTTCCCGATCATTTGATCGATTACGTAATACTTCACGAACTTTGCCATACGGTGCACAAAAATCACCGGAAAGAATTTTGGCAGCTTCTTGACAAATACACATCGGGAAAAGCGAAAATTCTGGCAAAAGAGATGAAAAATTACAGCACACGAATCTATTAAAATACAAAGTTAATGAACGAAGCATTTGACATAGCCGTTGTTGGAGCAGGACCTGCCGGACTGATGGCAACTGTTGCAGCTGCCGGAAAAGGCGCAAAGGTCATCCTTTTAGAGAAAATGGAAAAACCCGCCCGCAAATTGAGAATAACAGGTAAAGGACGCTGTAACATTACAAACATCAAACCGGAAGAGGATTTTTTAGCAAACATATTTCCAGATTCGCGTTTCTTCAAGCCTTCTTTCAGAAACTTTTCAAATACAAATTTGGTAGAGTTTTTGAATGCAACGGGTCTTGACACAGTCGAAGAACGCGGCGGCAGAGTTTTTCCGGCATCCCAAAAATCCTGGGATGTTGCCGAAGTTCTGGTAAAAGAGGCTGAAAAAAAGGCTACTGTGATATGCAAGGCAAAAGTTGTCCGACTGTTCACAGAACAGAACGCTGTAATAGGGTTGTGTTACGAACATCGTGGAAAACAGACTGGAATATCCGCTCGTGCGGTCATTCTCGCTACCGGAGGATTGTCGTACCCTCTGACAGGCTCGACAGGCGACGGTTACGAATTTGCTCGCTGCGCAGGACATAATATCGTTTCCCTGCGACCATCTTTAACAGGATTAGAACTAAAAGATTACGAAGAAATTAATGTTTCCCTTAAAAACGTTGAGCTTTCGCTTGTCGTCGATGGAGGCGTTGTGCAAAGAGAGTTTGGCGAGATGGAATTTAACAAATATGGAATCGATGGTCCAATCGTTTTGAAAATCAGCAGAAATGCTGTGGACGCTGTTCTTGCAAACAAGAAAGTAGCTGTGCAGATAAATCTTAAACCGGCTCTGGATAGAATGCATTTGATAAACCGGCTTAACCGCGAAATCCTTGCTCTCCCAAACGGAAATGTTAAAGATTTAATGAAAAGATTATTACCTTCTTTGCTTGTCGCGCCTTTTATCAAGAAGATTCGAATACCGGCAGACAGGAAAGTGGCGGATTTCTACGCTCCCGACATAGAAAAGATTGTAACCGGTTTATTCTGCTTCACATATCCCGTATCCGGATTCCGGCCTTTCAGTGAGGCAATTGTTACGGCAGGAGGAGTAAGTTTGCAGGAAATAAACTCCAAAACAATGTGCTCCAGATTAATTAAAAACCTCTTTTTCGCCGGCGAAATCATCGATCTGGATGCCGGCACAGGTGGCTATAATCTCCAAATCGCCTTTTCGACAGGATATTTGGCAGGACAAAATGCTGCAAAATGGGTAAATACAAAAAAGATATTCTAATGAATTCGTTTTTACGCAGATATTAGTTGTAATAGGCTGATATATCAGCATTTGTCTTAGATGAAGAGACAGGTTGAATAAAATGTGGTATATGTATTTATAAAAAATGTATTATCTTTGCGGTCAATAACAAAAATACAAGTGATATGCATATAGCGAACCCCATATATGATGTAGTCTTCAAATTTATGATGGAAGACAAAAAAGTAGCCAGGGCATTTCTTTCGGCGATAATCGAGGAAAAAGTGTTGGAGCTTGATTTTTCGGCACAGGAATATATTGTCCCGATTTCCGAAACAAATAAAAAACAGGCAGATGAAAAAGAAGAATATCATCTAACAGTATGCCGTTTTGATTTTTGCGCAAAAATATCGCTTCCCGATGGCGGTTTCAAAACCGTCATCATCGAATTGCAGAAAGCGAAACTTTCAACGGATATCATGCGTTTTCGACGTTATATAGGGCGTCATTATGAGGACGAGAACAATACTTATGGCGCTGAGAATAACGAAAAAGCGCGTCAGATATACTGTATTTTCCT
>JAITJX010000063.1 GCA_031278765.1 Tannerella sp.
TCTTGTTTTTCAATTTCTTCCACAAACAATTCTGCCGTCCGACGCGCTCCGGCCTCTACAAAATGCGTGTTATCGGTCAAACCGTTAGGGAAATTTTTATTTACGCCTGCCGGAATGTGCATAAAAAAAGCGGCGGATTTTTCCACTCCTTCATTATTCAACCATTCACGGGTTTTTTCGTGCATGTCGATCAACGGCGTTTTTTGCTCCCTTGCTGCTTGGCGAAGTAATTCCGGATAAATACCGTGCGAGTCGACAATTTTCCCGCTTTCATCAAACTTTCTCCTGACCACAGGCGTACATAAAATCGGACGCCCTCCTTTTGCCCGAACTTCTTCTACGAAGCGTATCAGGTTTTTCTTGTAATCTTCGGGAGATGAATAACGTTCTTTTTTTTCCACCGAAGCGTCGTTGTGTCCAAACTGAATCAATACATAATCACCTTTATGTAAATCGGAAAGAATTTTGTCCCAGAGGCCTTCCTCGCGGAAAGAACGGGTACTCCGTCCGTTTTCAGCTCTGTTTTCAATAATTATTTCACCGGTGAAAAATTCGCGCAATAACATTCCCCATCCTCTTTCGGGAAAAGGTTCCGGAACAATCGTTCCTGTTTCCGGGTCTTTCACCGATTTGTATAAAACTTTGTCGGCCATTGTAGAATCGCCGGCCATAAAAAGATGCACAGGACGCTTTTCGCCGGCGGTAAACGCTAAAAGAGAAAAGACCAAAAGAAAACAAAAAACTCTCATAAGTTATCGTGTGTGATTTAAAATCTACAAATAAATCATAACTGCCTCGCGCTCAAATTACGGACGCCAATTATCATAGCCCTTCATTACATTTTCAAGAGTATAAACGGCGGCTTCTTCGGCGGATAATGTTTTTGACCATTTTACTCGATTGCCGGTTTCCGCTCCTTTTCCGGAATTATTATACTCCCTGTAACGGGCTGTTTTCTTGTTTGTTTCGTTTCGCCAATTGTCCCAGCCTTCCGGGCAAATTTCTTCCGGAAGGAGGCAATTCATGAACACAGTCATCGCAAATGCACGCCAGGGACGTCCCAAATAAACATCTGTGATGCCATCGGCTACTGTTATCGTGCAGTGATTGAAAATGTAACCGAATGGAATATTTTCGGGCGTACTTGCCGCTGTGATGAACGAATTTTTTTTGCAACGGATTTCACAATTTTCAAACCAGCAGGTAGATGGTCCGAAAATAAAATCGGTTGTCCCTTCGATGTAACAGTTTTCAAAATAATGACGGCTATTTTCCCTTCCCGTATAAACCGTATCCTGATTGCCCAATATCTTGCAGTTGCGAAGAATAATCCTGTCGCCTTCCAAATGCAGGGCGACCGCCTGGCCTAACTGTTGAGCCGTATTTTCGACAGTCAGATTTTCAATTGTAATATCGTTTCCTCTCACTAAGAAGGTATAGGTACGGAAAGTTCCCATTTTATCAATGTTGGCGTGATCGTCGTAGTTGATGATGGTTTTCCCGGCGCTTTCACCGATTATTTTTACATTGCAAACATGTGTCGGCAGGACTAATTTTTCCTTGTAGACGCCTTCCCGAATAAAAACGGTTACCGGCCCCGCAGGGTCGAACGCTCGAATGGATTCGATCGCTTCCTGTATCGTACGGAAATCGCCCCGCCCATTCCGGTCTACCACAATGTCGTAATCCTTTTCTCCGGCAAAAGCGCTGAGAAAGCTCACAAGAAAGATATAGAGAAAAAACTTTTTTTTCATCTTATTACCAAATCACTTTTACTGTCCGGTTTGTATTGCTTATGTGAACAAAATAGATACTGTGGGCGAAAGGGGTTAAGTCCAGATTACCGTTACCGGAAATAATAAGCTTTCCAACAGCGTCATATACTTGCAAGGATTCGTTTCCCGGATTGAGAATAATACCCTTGTTGAAATAAACGGATTTACCGTAAATTGCCTTGATTGCGGTAGTCGTATCGTCTTGCAATGCAATGTAAAACAGGTTGGCCGTATCGCCCTTTGTAATGGTGTGGGCGCCGGCTGCCAGTTTTATTTCCAAGATTCCCTCTGCGCCGATCGTTTGGGCTTCGTCGTTAATTTTTACTTTTTTACCTGCTTCCGATGCTAAAAATACAAGGATGAGGGTTTTTGGCGTGCTGATGGTAAAGGAAATGTTGGTGCTGGATTCCATTTTCAAGCAGCAGGAATAAGTAGCGCGGTTTACGGTTACGCTTCCTTTTGAATCGGAGGTATTGCCTGTGATGGAGAATCCCGAAGAGGTTCCTTGCGCTATGATATCGCACAAGTTACCGCCTTCGCCGCCGGTTTCGCCTCCGCCTTCATTACCTCCGCCTTCATTACTTCCCCCTGTTTCGCCTCCTGAGCCACTGCCTTCTCCCTGTATCGAAATCAGGGGGCTTGTGTAATTTTTGATGGCGTTGGCTATGGCAGGGACGGGATCGTCGGCCAGGGTATTGTCGCTGTTAGTGAAGGTAAATTTCAAATCGCCGCCTTCAATGCGTCCGGCATATTGCATGACTTTGGCCGGCACTGCGTCCACTTCATCTATTGTACATGGATAAACGGCAGCGCCTGTGACGGCAGCGTCGGTATCGAAGTTATTGTAGGAAAAACTTCCTTTTTTCGTTTTTACAGTGCTTGGAACCGTCTGTGTTCTGGATGTTACGTCGTAGGCATCAAATTCGGTATTGTTTTGAGAATAAGTCACGTAACGGTTGTATCCTTCCAGATGGTTATTGCAGGCTTTTATTATGCCTCCGTCTTCACTGCTGAAAGTACCTTTAGCTCCGTTGTACACGTCGGTACCTTGTTGGGAAATCAGCATCGGGTATTTACAGTTGAGGAAATAGTTGTTTTCGGAAAAAATAGAACTGTTTTGGGTGGCGCCTATTCCGTATTTTGCATTGCCGTCGTAATAGTTGTTATAGGCGTGTACTGTATGGAAACGTACGCGCGGATGGCGACTGTCGGAATGGTCGTACCAATTGTGATGATAAGTAAGATATTCCGGATCTTCCGTTCCGTTGCCCAGCAAATTGCATTTTCCTGCATCCCAAAAATGATTGAAGGAGAAGGTTGTATAGCCTGATTCCTTGCTGTCGAGCGATCCATCGCCTTTTGCTTTGTCTCCTCCTTTGTCCTGACCGTAAAAGAAGTCGCAGTTATGTACCCAGATATTGCGGTTGTCGGTATTCAGCGAAACTCCATCTTCGGGAAAATTCATAAATCCGATATTTCGGACTTCGATGTTCATACAGGCGCGGACCAGAATGCCCCATCCGTAAGCGGTGGCGTCGTCGCCGATTCCTTCTATTGTGGTATTCAGTTCGGTATAGCCTTTGCCTTTTATTTGCAGGTCGTTGTCGCTACCCAGCGCTCCGTCCGACGAGTTCATTGTGGCGGCAGTTATTTTTCCGATAAGGCGGATAGCTAAAGGCGTTTTATCGTATCCTTTTTGGCGGGCGGTAAGAATGGGTCCGATTCCCGTACATTTGGTGATTGCTCCTTTTGCATTTGTAATCACATCCAGCGTTACGGTTGTAGCGGTTTGTTCGGTGAGATAGATCACGTTGGCGTTTGTTCGCAAAGTGCCGTCGTCGTTGTAGGCGCCCGATGAAGTGCCGAAAGAGGGCGATTGTTTTGAAAAGGCGAATCCGCTCCGGTCGTGCGGTAATACGGTTACGGCAGATGTTGTCGCGCTCTCAAACTCGGTATCGGTATCGTTAACGGCTTTTATCGTTAAGGTATAACTGCCGGCTTTCAGGCCGGGCACGTCGGCGCGATAGTAGCCGCTGTATTGACGAATCAGGGGAGTGTCGATTTTTTTGTTGTTTTCTCCTTCTCCGGAGTAATAGACATTGTATGTTTCGGCTCCGCTGACGGGTTGCCATGTTACGTAAGCGCTTTCCATCCATCCTGCTTGCTTGATTATGGTCAGGGCAGCGGCATTTTCTGCGGCGAAAGCTCCTGTAAACAGTAAGCAAGCGATAATAGATTGTGATTGATAAATAACTTTCTTCATTTTTTTGATATTTTTTATATTATAATTGGGGAATTTCAGTCTTTTATTATTTGTGTTTCGACATTGTTCCAAAAGTTATTTCCCCAGATGACATTGCTGTCTTTTGTTTTGCAGAAGATATCGGCGGGAATCAGTTGAAAGCAATTGTTGATAAACACATTGTTTGTTTTGTCCAATTCTATTATGGCTTGATTTTTCAGTGGAGATTTTGTGCGCATATTGTCCAGAACAATATTTTTGCAGTTGGCGATGAGTAAAGAGGGGCCATTTTCGACGGCGAAATCTATGTTATGAAACCGGATATTTGTTGCTGTTTCGGCTTTAAACCCGTTTTGTGCTACTATATTGATGTTGGAGAACGAAATGTTTTCTACGGGCATTTCTTTCAGTCCTGCGATGTAGCCAATTCGTCTGATATTGTTTCCTGTAACGTTGCTGATATGGATGTTTCTGAAAACAGGCGTTCGTTCCGAAACTTCTTCGTCGGCCATCGGGCGGTAAAAGAGGTCGAAGATAAATGCATCTTTTTGTATATCGTTCATTACGATGTTGTCTACTCTGATTTCTTCTACTACACCGCCTCGTCCGCGCATGGATTTTACCCGTATTCCGGCGTCTGTTCCATGAAAGATGCAATTGGAGATGGTTACTTTTTTTACGCTTCCCGACATTTCGCTTCCGATTACTATGCCTCCATGTCCCGACAGCATCACGCAATTGGTAATTGTGATGTTTTCGCAGGGGTCGTTGTAGCGTCTTGCTTCGGCGTCGCGTCCCGATTTGATCGTGATGCAATCGTCGCCCACGTGAATGAAGCAGTCGGAAATGCGCACGTTGCTGCACGACGAGGGATTGATTCCGTCGGTATTGGGCGCATCGGCCGGATTATGGATGGAAACGCCGTGTACGAGAATGTCGTCGCAAAATTCGGGGTTAATGGTCCAGAAAGGGGAGTTTTGGATTTTGATTCCTTCGATTGTTATGTTTTTACATTCGTAAAACTGAATGAAGGGGGGCCGGAAGAAATGCCTTTTGATCGTCGGTTGATAGTAATTGTCGACAAAGAGGTCTTTATTTGCTTCTGCCCAAAGTTGTTGGAGTTCGGACGGATGGTTGATTCTGCCGTTTTTCCGGATTTCGGCGGTAGTCCGGCGATGGAAATCCCACCATTTTTCTCCTTGTCCTTCCAGGGTTCCCTGTCCGGTTATCGTCAGATTTTCTGCGTTTTGGGCATTGATCAGCGGTGCGAACGAGTTCATCACTACGCCTTCCCAACGTACTTTGATAAACGGCAGGTAATCGTTGAAATCGTCGGAGAAGCGAACGGTAGCTCCGGATTCGATGTGGAGCGTGATGTGGCTTTCTAAATGTAAAGGTCCTGTGAGGTATGTGCCGGCCGGAAAATAAATTGTTCCGCCGCCTTCGGAGGAGGCTTTTTGAATCGTTTGATTAATCAATTCGGTGCATTTGATTTTACCCGCAACGTCGGCTCCTAATTCCTGTAAATTATAGGTTTTCGCCTGCGTGGGGAAGGAGAAAAGGAGAAAGGGGAAAAGAATGGATAAACCGGACGCTGTAAATGAACGCCGAGATGATTGACCGTGATTTGTTGTATTCATATCGATTGTTTTACTATTATTTTTTTCATGATGTAATTGTTTTAATAAGCTGAAAACTGAAAATTCGGATTTACTTTTTTGTGAAAATAACGCAACTCCTCTTAATCGTTCAACCCGCTTCGGGGTTGAAGCCAATATAATGCTATTTTCACAGTAAATCCAACTTGTCAAAGAATGTTTTAATAACCGAACCGTAGAGAATAAACAAAAGAAAATCCCTGCGGGACTGTATTCTCATTTGTCCAACAGTACGCCTGTCATGATGAACGGGCCGGTTGCTTTCGGGTCATTATCCCTGACGGGTTCGGAAATGTAATACCGGTACGAGCCGTCGCGGTAGGGATTTCCTCCTAAACCTGCCACTGAACAGCATTTCGTAACCGAGATTGTTCCGTCGGGATTGTCTACGATAAATTGTTTGATGTATTGTTCGTAAGCTGCTTTCCCTTTTTCGAGGTACGAGGCGTCCAGATATCCTTTTTGTGCGCCTTTGATCCACGAATAGATAAACATGATTGAGCCGGTTGATTCTAAATAATTGCCTTCTTCTCCTTGTTTATCTGTTACTTGATACCACATTCCGGTTTGCGGGTCGCGGAATTTTTCCAAGGCTGTCGCCAAGCGGGTCAATATGTTCTGTATCGCCGGACGTTGGGGGTGGTTTTCGGGGAAGTAGTCCAGGACGTCGACCAGGGCCATGCAATACCAGCCGATGCTTCTCGACCAGAAATGGGGCGAGAGGCCGGTTTGGGGATTAGCCCACGCCTGTTCGCGGCTTTCGTCCCAGCCGTGATAGTAGAGTCCGGTTTGCGGATCGTACGTTTTTTGGGCGATGAGGGTGATTTGCCGGGCGATGTCGTCGAACAGTTCCGGTTCGTTGAATGTGGCCGCGTATTCTGTGAGGAAAGGGGAGGCCATGTAGATTCCGTCCAGCCACATTTGGTGCGGATAGATGTTTTTGTGCCAGAATCCGCCTTCGGAGGTGCGCGGGTGCGTACGCATCTGGTGGCGCAGGAGTTCGATGGCGTTTTTGTATTTTTCATCGCCGGTTTCGCGGTACAGGGGAAAGAGTATTTTTCCGGCATTGATCATGTCGATGTTGTATTTTTCCGGTTGATAGGTACGTATCTGACGTCCGTCGTCCATGAGCATGGTGTCGGTATAGCTTTTCACGTAGTCGTAATATTTCCGGTCGCCGGATTGGGCGTAAACTTGCCAAATGGACTGGAGTACGAGCCCTTGACAGTAATTCCAGCGGGGGGCTTTGACGAAGTCGAGCATCCAGGATTCGGGGTTCCGCTTTATTTCGGAGTCGGCCATGCGGACGCCGTACTTTTGTCCGGAAGTGTCGGGCTTGTTTGCGTTGCACTGAATGCAAAGCAATGCGAATAAGAGGAATGATGTAAATTTGAGTTTCATGGGAACTGTAAATTTTAGATATTTTTTAATGTTAATATTCAGTATTTTAATCATTAGTAGATGTTTCTTCTTTTATTAAATCTTTAAATCGACATCTAACTACAAGCCGGAAATATTTGACGTCCGGACACTCTTGATAAAAATTGATTGTATGATTTTTAAACGCCTTTTCGAGTTGTTCAATCTCGGTAATCGTGACGTCGTCAGGTACATTTGAATTAAGTAATAGAAAATCAACTTCCAGAATTTTACCGGTGGAATCACAATACTCAATAAGAAGAAGCCGTTTTTGTTCTTTTGCCAATTTCTCTATTTTTTCTTCGGAAAGCACAGATTTATATATATCAAATACAGAAGAAGGCTTCTCGGATGTAATAGCAGAACAATTCGGTTCTTTTTTAATGAGTTCATGTATCACATTCTTTTTATTCCGTATATAATTACTATGGGTCAAAGGTTCTTGAACATAGATTTCAGATTCCCCCGACAATTCCACGGATTGAGCGATGACAGTATTTGTATAAAAATTTAATACAAATACAATGAATAATAA